>JAISXJ010000163.1 GCA_031270565.1 Prevotellaceae bacterium | reverse complement strand
TCACCTATAACGGGATTGATTTGTTTCCATTGTCCACTTTCATTTTTTTGTTGAATTTCATAATGAACGTGAGGTGCTTCCGACCTGCCTGTATTACCTACATAACCTATAATATCCCCTTCTCTAACTTCCGCATCATTTTTAACATTTGTAGATTGCATATGCAAATAACGAGTTCTAATATATCAATCGTTGATACGCCTGCCCCCCAAAAAACAGGCTATAAATTAATTTTGTTTTTCAAAAACCAATTCATTAGGGGCTTTGACAACCCGCATTTTTCCTTTAAAGATTTGTTGTTTGCCAAATAAATATTTTAACTTATTTTTGTTTTTTATAAATTGGTTTATACACTGCACTTTTGGCAAACCATTTGAATCTTCAATAGAACCTATGCCAATTTCAACACAATAAAGAGTATCATTGCAATAAAAATAAGTCCCCGTCAAGGTATCAGCTACCCACTCACAAGGCGAGTTGTACATATATGTACTATCTTTATACAAAGTAAGCGTTATTTCGCAACCTTCGTCAAAACCCTCATCAACAGGCAATTGAAACTTCCATTGCTCAAACACTGCTCTTAAAGCATCGCGTTTAGCAACATTGACATACGGCAAAAACCACGTTGTATCATTGAAAATTTTGTTTTCGTCTATAATACAATTGTTATTTTGTTCGCTGATTGCGGATAATGTTGTGTCTGTATCTGAAACATTATCGTTTGTGCTTGCTTTTGAGCCACAGGCAAAGAAAACGGCAACCAAAATTAAACTTAAATAAAAACTTCTTTTTTGCATAATTTTTATTTTAAAAAAAATTATCGTCTAATGAATGGTGTTACCATTCTTGTTTTGTCATTTGGCAAAGCTGCTAAAATTTCCACCATTTTTGCCGCTTTGCGGCAATGTTTTTCAAAGACAAACCCCGTAAAACTGCAGGGCTTGTCTTTGAAAACACTACATATCACCTTCATCATCTTCTAATTCTTTGATTTGTATTTGTCCGTTTGTATTAACTGTTAATTCAAACCAATAACAAACGTCTGTATCAGGAATACAAAAACTAATAGAAAATACAATGTTATCGGAACTTACATTTTCTGGTTGAAAATATGTCAGACAGTATTTTGTTATTTCATTTTGAGGAATATATGAAAAGAAATTTTCTCGTTTTATTTTTCTATTGGAAAGAACGCTTGTGTTTTCTTTGTAGATATTCAACAAAATTTCCTGATTAGCGTAATATACCGTGTCTTTACCTTTACCGTCTGTTATGAGATAAGTAGCAACAATTTGATTGTCATTTTGGTGTTGATACACAATGCGATAATCACCGATAACAGTATCTACTGTAACGACTTCAAAGTGATGTACTGTTTTTTCGCTCAAACTAACAGTATCATTCTTTACAACCGAACTTGTATCAGTTGGATTATTCGTTTCCTCTTGTAAATTATTCTTTTTGGGACTGTTACAAGCGAACAAAATACAGGTTGAAACGGCAAAAATTAAAATCTCGTATTTCATATTCTTATAAATCTATCTGTGTAGGTCTTTCAACAGGTTTTACTGGTAATAGAGGTAATGCTCTTGGTCTGGCAGCAGAAGGCGCAGTAACAGTAACTTCTGGTAATGTTCCTCCATTGTAAATTACATTAGATTGAGTACCAAGCAAACTTTGAGGGTCAATTAAATTGCCATCTGCCCCAACAGGATTTGTATTGACACCATTTACCCTTAATTCATAATGTAAATGAGAAGTATAGGCATCATCTTTGCCAAAACCACTACCACCCATTTTCCCTATTTCCTGCCCTTCTGCGATAGGATCACCCACCTTCAAGTTTGCCACTTCCGACAAGTGCATATAAGAGGTTGATACAGTCCCGTCTTGTGAGGTAACAACAATTCTTCTACCCCCTGCATTTTTATCGTCAGTTACAATACGCGAAAGATACCCATCGTGAGTTGCTACTATCGGTGCGCCTAAATCGATATTACCGCCACCTTTATGATTTATGTCAAGACCATTATGTAACCTTGTTCCACCTCCTTTTTTCGCACGGACTTCGTGCCAATTATTCAAATGGCTACGACCATAGCCGTTGTATTTTTCTCTAACTGGCCAAGCTAACTTTCCGTCAGGGTCAATATACCTAATAGGGTTGTTTAGGCAATAATTATAGGGTGTTACACTTGGGAAAGCATACCATTTCGGGTCAGTGGAGATAAATATACTGCCTTCGTCAAAATAGTACCGCGCACCAGCATAGTGCAAGCCTGTTTCCTTATCCTGCTCGTGACCGGTGAAACGGTAGGGGGTACTATAATTGCCGACTTTTTTTAATTCCATAAACAATTCGCCCGTTGGCATATAATCCAATATTTGGTAACAATCTCCGCTTTCGTCTGTTATCATACTGCTGCCGCCCAAATGGTCGGTATGGAAGAAATATGGTTTGTCGGATTGGTCATGCCTTAAGCCTTGATAATAATCATTTAGTGGATAGTTGATATCAAATTCTGCTGGAGCGTCGAATGTAATAGATGCGTTTCTGCCATAAGTATGATTATCAAAATAGTTTTCCACAAAGGTAGAAAATTTTTGTGATAACTGATATACAGCTGTTCCTATCTCATTCACTAACGGAGTGCCGCCACCGCCTATACTACTGGCTATACGCTCGCCTTCTGCAAAGTAGTGCTTCGTATAACCGCGTTTGTCTATAGTCATCAAAGGGCTGGCGTAAAGCGTGGCATTATCATAAATCGGTATGGAAATTGGTCTGCCGTTGTTCCAGCCATTTTGGACTGTACCAACAAGTTTCATCTCTCGCTCGCCGGAGGCATCATAGCGGTAATAAGCTATCGTGTTATCTGAAGCATACGCCTGCATGCGGTTATCGGGTGTCCAGTAAAAATAGTGACTGCCATATCCTATGCCACTACTGTTATCAGAGTTACTGCCTTGTTTAAATGTCAGATTGCCTGCTTTGTCCCAATAGTAAGAACCGTCTCCTCCCATAGATGTTACCGCATACGGATTTGCAGGGGCATCATAACTGTAGTAATTGTCGAAACCATACCATGATATATTACCTAATTCTCCTATGTTTCGGGAACTTTGGAGATGTTTATCCAAAATCCTGCCTGCTGGTGAATATTCCATACTCAGGTAATAAGATCCACGATGAAAGGGTTCATCACAAAACGAATATACAAGCCGGTTATCCGCATCATATTCATAAGAATTCCAAGAGTATATCAGCGGATCGTCCCATTCATTTTGCCGATACACAATGTTACCTATAACATCGTACTCATAATTCTTGAACATCAAATCTCTTCCGTTATTACCGTGTAAGTCATAGCTCAGTAAACGTTGCGTATAGTAATCGTAGTAGTAGTTTGCAACGGTACCGTTACCGTAATAAACCTTTTCCTTTTGTCCAAGCTGGTTATATGCAATATCGTTTATATAGTAGAGCGACCCCCTAAAAGATTGTAATTGTCCCGCGTTATTATAGAAATAATAGACAGTTTCGCCATCCGGATAATGAATGCGCTTCGTCTTGCCCCATGAATCATATTCCCATTCCGTGCGGTGGGTCAGTCCCAAAGCAATGCTGGGAAGAGAGTGTGTGCGCGTTTCTGCAGTTACCTCGCCCATATTGCCGTATTCATACTCCGTTATCCCTGTGGCATCCTGCATTCTTATCAGTTTGCCACTTTGATAGCCGGTATTGGGGGCGCCATATTCGTAATAAATATCATTAACCATATTATCTCCTCCAGTACCTTTGTAAATTGGTCTGCCGAGGTCATCATAATCATATTTAAGTCCTCCGATAGGATTGGTTTCATAAGAAGGATCTGCTGTTGTACCGTCATAAAAGTAACTGGTTACGCCGCGTGAAGGATGATCTATTTGGGTTGTTCTGCCCAAAATATCAAGGGTTAACATGGTGCTGTGTCCTTCGGGGTCTATCGTTTTCAGCAGGTTACCCAATCCGTCATAGAAAAAGTGCGTTTGAGCGCCCAGCGGAGAAACGGTGCGTACCTGCAAATCTCTTACATCTTTATAAGTTAGCGATGTATGACCATAAAAATTGGTAACAGACGTACGGAAACGGGGAATGTCCAAACTTCCGTCAGGCAACACACCGCGAGCAATGTCATAACCAATATATGTTTCTGCCCCATCCGGATGTCTTGTCTTCACCCTGCGTCCAAATTCATCATACGAATGAACTTCGTGAGGACTCTCTAAAATATTATTCCGTTTTTGATAATCGTCAGGTAATAATGGAATAGTAGTCGCTATAACCAGATTTCCTGCAAAATCGTAGAAAGTTAATCCCGAATATAGTATAACATCCTGTCCTCCTACAACAGCGTCTCTCTTTATACAGTATATTCTGCCAAGAGCATCATTTTCCGTCCTGATTTCAATATCGTTAGACGGGTTGTCAGGATTATAGTGCAGTGTCTTAACCCATTTTACGGGCAGAAAATAATTACCTGCTGGCATTTGTTCCGTATCCCAATATTTATACTTTAGTGTATAATCCGGGTCCTTGGGCGTTTTTATCATTTTCAGTCTGCCTTTGGAATCATACGCATAAATCATTTCAGCGCCACCAATATCCACCGTTTTTGTTGGAACCTGAAAGCGGTAGTCGTATTTCGTCGTAGAGTAATAGCCAAAGTTATCCTTTACTTTCACAGGTAAAGCATGCAAAACATTGTCATATTCAATTGTCTTGAATGTACGCATGCCACTGCCGTTTGCAGGCAGTGTTATACGGGTTATATTTCCGTATTCGTCATGCGACATGTCATATTGCATATTATTATTAACCAGACTTCTAACGCTACCATGACTGTTATATTGTGCTGTCTTTGTATAGACAAACGGACTCCCTGCCGCATGGTATTTCATCTCGCTGGGCAGAATAATGTATTTGTTTGTATCAATATAATATGTTACGGTATCCAGAATCACATCATCATTCGACGTATTTATATCGTTAAGATATTCACATTTGGCAATATTTCCATACGCGCCGTGCGTTATCTTTTCAACAGAAATGATTTGCGGATCGGAGTGTTTTTCATAGAAAAGCGTACTGTCAATAGCCAAGGCAACCCATGCAGAGCCGAAACAGTGTGCATTTTCAGCGCTGATCTCCGTCCCCATACTGATATCTTTAAGCTTGTAAACAAATACCTGTTTTTTCAGAATCTGATTTTTGTCGTTTTTGACTGTTGTACTTGTTTTCAATCCCTTGAAGAGATGGCTGTCGTTATGATAGGTATCTTCGATAATCATTTTTGACTGTACAGTATCTATCATCCCCCAGTTGGAATGAGTTGAACGCAGGATAGTTTCCCAGTTATACGTGTTATCATTCACAATCTTTGTCCTGACTGTTTGATAGCCATAATCTTCCCTTTCAAAACGGTCATAACGACGATTTTCATATTCGAATAAATTCTTTTGTGGGTAATCAAGAGCCGACGTACCATCTGGTAGTTGTAACATACAGGAACTCATATTCCATGAACGGTTTGGACTTTCCGTTGTGCTGTATGGCGTTAAATCGTAATCTATTATGATGCTTAAGTATACAGGCGTCCCTATCGAGCTTAGCAAATTACATTTGGGTGGTATGGCATAGCGGACTTTTATTTTCCCGTCAGTACCTGCGGTAACAATATCCGGCAAACCGTCATTGTTGAAATCTACAAACTGCGACATTTCGGAAGATATATTCCAGCTTCCCGAACCTGATGGCGTTAATGTGACTTTCATCAAAAAGACAGAGAATCCGAACGTAAACGCTCCATTTATGGACAGAGATGTATTTGTACTGCGACTTAAATTTATATTAATTGGCATCGCTTTTTTCTCTGTAAAACCTAACCCTGTATTGTAGAATACAAAAAGAGTATCTTTTTTTAATTTTTTAATCAAACTTGTCATATCAGCGTCATTTCTATTAGTGATACCTTCTATCAGCTTTCCCACAATACTCATATTGCCGGTTTCAACAATATCCGGCAAACCGTCGCCATTAATGTCCATATAAATTTTTTGCATATTGTTATCTGATACACTCACACCAACTCCGCCCGATATACTGTAGAAAAGATCATAGTGATCATCAATAGTGTTCGTATTTCCTGCACTTGTGCCGCCGGTAAAACTGAATGACTTTCTCAATGGCGAAATCGGTATATTATTATCCTGTTCATCAGTTGCTACGCTGAACAGTATCTTCAATTTGATATATTACTTCCTTTTTGCTAAATAAATTGAAAATTTCGAGGGTATAATTGTAGGTAATCATTTTTTACTTACCTTTGTCTCGCTTATCTGTCGCTAATTTTTTGTACGTGACAGATAAACCTGTTTTAAATACCAGTATTATTAATATTAATCATTTGCATTATGAAAATTAAATCTATTTTCCATTCACTGATTGCTGCAGGACTTGTTCTTACGGCATGTAATCCTGAGCCTCCCAATCCTCCTGCGTCGGATACAGATATTTCTATCGCTGTTGCATGGTGCGGTAACTCTATTGATGATGTTGCCAGCTTAAACACCGGCGCCAGCGCCCCATGGTCGGGAGCCATAGAGATTCCTGACACGATGATTGCCGACAAGGGAACACAAATTCTTGCTATCCGCGTCGGGATAAGCGATCCTGAGGCAACAAACTGTGAAGTCTTTATCACCACAGATCTGGAAGGCACACCTATCTACAAACAGTCATTTACACCCAAAGGTAACGGCTGGGAATATGTGGCGCTTAATACGCCTGTTGACATTCCCAAGGGTGAAAAGATTTTTGTAGGATACAATGCTACAATGAAATCCTTTGCTTACACCAACTTGAAGAAAGCCAGCCGTATGGCGGACTGGTATGCTATTGACGGGAAGTGGGCACATCTATCTACTTCCTTTCCAAAAACCGGCGTCAGTGTGCAAGCCTTTGTTATTGGAGGCGATTACGGCGACAAATTGCCTTATGACGTGCAAATATCCGATTTGCAGTATGCGGATTATCTCGAACTTGGCGAAGAGAATATCATCTCAGGTATTGTAACGAACTATGGTGTAAAGAAATTATCCGGTATAACCATCTCCTACTCCGACGGCACACAAACCGATTCCGTTACCATTGACCAGACTTTTGCCAACGGTGAAAATGCACGATTCTCGCTGCCGAACATCACCTATAGCTCAGCGCAGGATATCACTTTCACGCTGACTGCCAAGCCTGTCTATGTTTCAAACAGCACAGCAAATAATCAGGCTTCGGGCAATCAGATTTTCTTCGGCACGGCATTCCCCCGTACGCTTCTCTTTGAAGAGTTCACCGGAGTTGACTGTGTCTATTGTCCAGAAGGAGCAGCAGCTATGAAAGCCGCAGCGCATGACAGCATCAAACGTGTTGCCATAGTAGCTCACCATGTGGGGTACGCGGAGGATATCTACACCATTGAAAAAAGCCGTTCTTATCGAGAAAGGTTTGTCGTAAACGGCGCACCTTCTATGATGATTGACCGTCGGATTATTCCTTCTCTTGATAAGAATACTCCGGTAATTCATCCGGGGTATACAACACCAGCATTAGTAAAACAACTGCTGAAAATACCGTCATTCGTAACCGTTGATTTGAGCGCTACCACCTACGATGCCGATAACCGTAAATTAACGGTGGAGGTATCGGGAGAATTTGTAAAAGCCTATCCCAATGCCAAATTAAATGTGTTCCTTGTACAGGACAGCATCATTGGTGCTCAGAAATCCACGAGTGGAACCATTCCGGATTATGTGCACATGTTTACGATTCGCGAGATTCTGACTCCCATCTGGGGCGATGACATACCAAACAGCATCGGCACCTACACAAAGAGCTACACCTATACCATTCCTGAGAGTATTACCGGTCCTGAGAGTACTACCGTAAAAAAACCAAAAGCTATTCCGTGTGAACCGAAGAATATGTACATTGTAGCATTCATAGCGGACAATTCCACCAATTTCAAGCAATGCGAGGTGCATAATGCCGCCTATAAGCGTCTCATAGAATAAGCTCATTCGCTTGAGAGGGCTTCTAAAAATTAGATTTTTCAAGGCTTGCCATTGAGGTAAAAGCGGAGTTTACTAACGTAAATGAGCATTTTACCGAAAGAGCGTAACGCAGAAAAAGCAATTTTTAGAAATTCCCTTGAATCAGTTGGAAGAGGCTGCCAAATAATTTGGTAGCCTCTTTTATTAGGGAGAAAGCGATTTCAACTGCGTGATGTCTTATTTCTGGAAAAGAAAAATGTATTCGTGTTTGAAGATATAAAAACCGCCAACTAAAGCCCGATAACGCCACAACTCCTGTTGGTTGAGTTTGCCTTTGGTTTCATCAAAGTTCTTTATAATCGTACTCTTGAGTGTATAACCGATTTTGAGAAATTCCTGCATCGTATAGAACGCCAACGGTATCCACTCGCCGCCGGCATATTTATCCCCAATGACAAGAGCGCAAAAACGCTTCTTCTCCAAAACACGGTAGACATTTGCGGCGACACGCCCCATTTGGGTCAGGAAGTCATGCAGGGTTGAGACATTTGAGAGGTCGTTTCGGTCATTGCTGAACTTGATAATATCCCAGTAAGGCGGATGCATCAGAATGAACTGCACGGCGCTAATGCCGCATTGCGCCAATATTCGCCCATAATCCACGTCTATGGCATTGGCAGTGACAACTTCGGTTCTCACATCAAAAGGATTGCTCTCCATGGCGCTATTACGCGCGGCTAAGGCGGCAATCTCGGGCTGCAACTCTATGCCAATGCCGTTTCGCCCCAGACGCTTACTCTCTATCAGGGTCGTTCCGCTGCCCAGAAAGGTGTCTAGTACCCAGTCGCCCTGCTTGGTGTAACGGCGTAATAGTTGATTGGGAATCTGCGGCACGAAATTTCCCCAATATCCCGCATTATGAGCGCCCGAAGTGTCCCGTCTGTCCAGAAGCCAGAGGCTGTCGGTGAAGATGTCGTCGTATTCTTTCCAGCGATTAAGATTTATATCGTTTATCTTTCCCGTTTTCACCTTTTCAAGCGCCTTTATAAGCCGTTTCAGATAGTATTTTGTACGCTCCAGCGTGAGTGTGGCAGCAATCTGGTCAAGTTCGGCAAGCAGATAGGCAACACCTACGCTCATCTCCGTTTCCTGATGCCGGTAAATAATGTCTTCATGCGGCAAATGGCTCTCCGCAATGGCTTTTTGCAACGTGTCAATATCACATCGTATGGCTTCAAGGTTATCCTTTTGAAATATCACATTCAGCGTTTCAGGCAGAGAGAAAAATTCTGAATTCATTGTGTATTTACCGTATTATATTCATTATTACTCGTGTTATCATTTAAAGTTTGCACAGTGTATGGGGAAAAGGCAGCGCACAGAGACTTGTCGGCGGGACGGGGGCAGAAAAGATTCCAAAGACAGAAGACCCTGAACCTGACATAGCAGCATATAAAGCGCCAAGTTCATATAAAGTCGCCTTTATCTGCGCCAGTTCGGGATGTCTGGCAAATACTGATGGCTCAAAATCATTTTTCCAACACTCTTTCCACCGGTTAACAGGCAATGTAATAAGTTCCTGCAGGGATTTTTCCCAAACTTGCGGTTGAACTTCGGCATACGCCTCAACGGTAGATACGTTGATGTCCGGCGTCACAATGAGCAGATGATAATTCGCCAGCGACAGCGGTACGTCTGTAAAGATATTTCCTATTCCGGAAGCATACGCCACCCTGTTATGAATGAAAAAAGCACAATCCGCCCCCAGCTGCGAAGCATAAGCGCTAAGTTGCTCTTCGGTTAGTTGCAGTTCAAACCAGTTGTTAAGCATTAGCAGCATCGCCGCCGCATCCGAAGAGCCGCCGCCAAGACCTGCCCCTATCGGGATTACCTTTCTGAGACAAACGGCAACAGGCGGCAAACCATATTCCTTTTGCAACAGACGAAAAGCACGCATAACCAGATTGTCATACTGTTTACCGACAATCTCTTTTCCAATCACCCGCAGAGACGTTTGAGCGGCGGGGATAAATTCCAATATGTCACACAGGGACGTTACGGGATAAAAAAGGGTTTCAATATTGTGATAACCGTCCGGACGTTTGTCGAGAACGCGCAACGCAAGATTGATTTTTGCACAAGGAAATGTTACCATATATTTTGGGGGATATGTAATTTTCGAGCCACAAAGTTAAGCTATTTTGCAGGAATATTGCCTTATCGGATGTACCTTTGTGGCGAAATAATTATCATCTGTCTGTTATGCCCGCGCTTTACCTGCATATTCCCTTTTGCAAGACCCGCTGTATTTACTGCGATTTCTATTCTGAGACCAGCCTACAGCTTCAGAATCGTTATGTAGCGGCATTGTGCCGAGAGATGGCGATGCGGCGACATTATTTATCCGACAATCATTTGGCATCGGTTTATTTTGGTGGCGGGACGCCGTCACTGTTAAAGGAAAACCATTTTGTGCAAATCTTTGACGCCATCCGTAGCTGTTTTCTGCTTTCTCCCGATACGGAAATCACCGTTGAATGTAATCCTGACGACATCAGCAAGCCTCTGATTCTCTCTTTAAAACATCTTGGCGTAAACCGTATCAGTATTGGCGTGCAAAGTTTTCACGATACGGAATTGCAGTTTCTTCACCGGCGACACTCGGCGAGGCAGGCGGTTGATGCCGTGAAGTTGTGTCAGCAGTGCGGCATTGCAAACATAAGCATTGACCTTATCTACGGGCTTCCGCACCAGACGCCGGACGTGTGGGCTGCCACGCTGCAACAGGCAGTGACGTTGAACGTGCCCCATATTTCTGCGTACAGTTTAACTTATGAAAACACTACCCCACTGACACGCCTTTTGCAACAGGGGAAAATCCAACAGCTGGAAGAGGACATCGCCCTGCAACTCTTTGAACTCTTACTCGACACAATGCACCGGAATGGCTTTATTCAATACGAAATATCCAACTTCTGTCAGCCGGGGTTTCATTCCCGACACAACACCGCATACTGGACAAACGCCTCCTATCTTGGACTTGGCGCGGCGGCACACTCTTTTGACGGCGTGTCGCGGCAATGGAACTGCGCGGACGTGAAGCGATACTGCGATGCTACGGAGTGTGAAGATTTAGTCGTGGAACGGGAGATTCTCTCCGTTCGTGAACGCTATAACGAATTTGTCTTTACCGCTCTGAGACGAACAGAAGGGATTGCGCTCGATGAACTGGAATGTTATTTCGGGAAAGAATATACTGACTACTGCCTTACTAACAGCGACATATACCGCCGTTGCCACTGGTTGGAGATAGCCGATAATCACCTCAGACTTACTCAGCGCGGGATTTTTGTCTCAGACCGAATCATGAGTGAATTGATGATGCTCTAAGAAAACGCCATTGTCCCGCCCTTCCACTCTCTGGACACAACAGAAAGCCCCCGTTGCCGGAGGCTTTTGCTTTTTTCTGAATGGATGAGATTATAATGATTTCACACACCGCACGCTAAAGCCGTACCCACGGTTAAGGTTGGCACTCGGGTCCACGTAGGTGCTGTTAAAGCGCACGAGATAATTGTAGTAGTTCCCGCAATTTGTACTGCTCCAGTAGAATCCAAAGGTACCTATAGCGGAGAACGAACCATCAGTGCTTATGCGGTTCCCTGCTGCAGGAAAGAATAAGACAGGCTCGGGAGCAGCAGTTTCGTAAAGGTTTTTTATGCCGTTTTTATAATCGGCTGCTGCAGCAGCCTCCCAGTCAGCTGTTTTGTAAACAGCGTAACCGCCCAAATTGTCTTTAGTAACAGCCCAACCAACAGTGGTTGCTTTACCATTCTTGACAGGTACCCATGTCAAGGGGGCTCTATTGGCGCTGGTGTTAGCCTGACCGATAACAGGCATATTAGTGGTGCCTTCGGGAACTCTGCCACCGGCAGTACTCGGATTGCTGTCGTAATTACAAAGTCGTTCCCATTCGTCCTGAGTAGGAACGCGCCAGCCGGCGCCCATTGAGACACAGGGATTGTTGGCGGGAATTGCCCAGTCCGTGTTTTGATGG
>JAISXJ010000107.1 GCA_031270565.1 Prevotellaceae bacterium | reverse complement strand
TCTGCTCTTTTCTGTCCGGTGTTGCCGCTGCGATGACATCCAGATTGGGATTCAACGCAGGCGTAAAAGCATAATGAATCCTTCCGGTATAACCTAAAACTCCCGTTTGCATACTCAGCACGTCATCTTCGGGCGTTTTCCTGAATTGCGGATTGTTGCGCCGTTGCATCAGCTCTCTGACCTTTAAAAAATCGCACGGGTCATATTCATACGAAATGGATACGGGATAAATATTCAATTCTTTCAGGTTGTCCGGCAGTCCGCCGGTTCCGCTGAGGGAAAGCATTTTGATGACACTTTCCTGCGTGAGGTCTGAGGCATCTTTGGCACGCCCTTCGCGTTGCGCTATCCAGATTGACTCCTGTTTGTCCAGCAGAGCATACCGGATATACGCCGAAAGTTGCTTGATTGCTTTCAGTTGTTCCCCGCTCGACAAGCCCCGCTTAACGATGAAACTTTTGTTTATCCGCATCAAGATTGAAACCCATTCGGCTACCAGAAGGTTGTTGCCAACGGCTATTTCGGTGGTATTATAATTACTGTCCAGCAGACAGAAATTCAGGAAAGCGGGGTCAATAATAATATCGCGATGATTGGAGATGAAGAGGGCAGGAAAACGCACGTGTTCCAGTCCTTCGTGCGACAGTTTAGCGTTTTTGATTTGCAGCAACTGCCTGAGAACGGGTAGAATGAATAATCTCTGAAAATCGGATATGGTGCGTACGGAAAGTCCTTGCTGTTCGATTTCGGCGATGTTGACATTCGGCAGAAATTTTTTGATAACAGCCTCGCATTGTGGCTCGCGCAATGCCCGATGCAATACATCGGGCAACTCTTTTATGCCGTAAGGGCGAATATCTTCAAACTGGCTTTCCATTAACTGATGTTTTTCTTAAATCGCTGGTTTGTATGATTGCCGGATGCCTCTCCACAAATCAATCGGACTTTACACGGAAGGCGGCAAATTGACTGTGCAAAGATACGCCTTTTTTAGTTATTAGTTTGTAGAGTGTAGTTATTAGTTATTCATTCTTCGTTATTCAATAGAAAAACAGCTTTTATTTTTCACAGGATTAACAGGATTCACTATTCACTATTCGTTATTCACTACTAACTACACTCTAATAACTAAAGACAAAGAAAAGCCCCTCACGGGGCTTTTCTTTGTCTTGGGCGGAGGCTGTTATTTCACGCACCGCACGCTTGTGCCGAGCACATGCTCTATGAAGCCGTTCGGGTACACGTTATCTATGCCTATGAAGTCCACGCTAGAAGCTAGTGTATTACCGTTATAAGAGTCAAAGTAAATAGAACTGACCTTGTAACGCCCGGCAAAGCCGATATAGTCCAACGAACCGGCGGCATCTCGTTGTCCGGCGGCAGGAAGGAAGAGGAGAGGCTCTGGGGCAGCAGCGTCGTAAAGGTTTTTCGAGGTAGCAGTCCAGTCGCTTACGTCGTTAAAATAGCCGCTTGCGATAGCCGCCTCCCATTCAGTTGTTTTATAAACAGCGAAACCGCCCAAGTTGCCTTGAGAATTACCCCAACCATCATTGGTTACTTTACCACCCTTTACAGGTATCCAAGTCAATTCATTGCCTGTACCGCGAGAGGTAGTAGCTTGCCCCGTAGCAGGCATAGTAGCACCTTCGGTAACTGTGCCACCCTCAGTTTGAGGAGTGCCGCAACCGTAATTACCGAGACGCTCCCATTCGTCCTGAGTCGGGACGCGCCAGCCGGAAGGACAGGGGTCGTTGACGGTTTTAACAGGCTTTTGGTAGTATTTATCGTTGCTGCCTTTGACAGCGCCGGCATCATCAGCAGTAAATTCATAATCAGTGTTCTGACCGTTACCCCAAAGGCTGTTGTTTGTAGGAGTGCACCAGTCAAGACTGACGATCGCATCCGTAATAAACTTGCCTTGACCTTTTTCAGCTTTCGGCTGACCATTAACGTCCACATCAGTACTAGCATTAATAGGTCCTGAAAAAAGTTCGCTGTTGCGTTTTTCGTGTCCGTCTTTGACGCGTCCCCACTGGTAGAGGTCTCCGAAAACAGTTGCATCGGTTTCACTGTAAGTGCAAGTAGCCAGATATGCAATCTGCTGTTTGGCAGGGGAAAGGTCGGGATAGAGCTTGTTAAGTTCTGCTATATCTGCACCAAGATTGTAATTCAAAAAGGAAACGGCAGGAACGGCAGGCGTACAGGTTGGAGCAGAAACAGTAGTATAGGCAAGTATACCGTCGCTACCGCCAATGTAATTCCATTTGCTGCCGTCCCACACATAAAGTCCGTCCCCATAAGGTTCGAGATAATCAAATCTGTTGAAAACAATCATCCCCGCCAGCGCCTGTTTATCAATAGCGCCCGCGTTAGGAAAGGTAGCAGGGATTTCATCCAGTGCTGTCAAATAGACATTTGAGAGCAGCAGCCCGCCTTTAGTCGTGCTGTTCAAGTCAAGGATAGTCCCTGCTTTTGGCGGGTTGCCGCCGCCAATAGTTACCTGCGCCGCAGAAAAAGAAGCAACGCTTAAAAATGCTGCTGCAAACGCAGCGAAAAGAAATGTTTTTTGTTTCATAAAAATAAGAAATTAGTAAATTAAAGATTATAAATTCAGTCTTGTCTCGCTCCCCCTCGTTTGTAACGAGGGGTAAATGGTAATCTCGTTTGCAACGAGATAGGTCGTTAAAAACGACCGACCAAGGGCATTAACCATTGTTTTAGTGATTATAATATAAGGATATATATATAACCCGAATGTCTGAGACAGCCATCCGGATAACTGTTGTTTACTGTCGAACATGCGGCATATATGCTCGAACATGCGGCTCTCATGTTTGAACATGCGGCTCATAAGTTTAAACATGCGGCTCATAAGTTTAAACATGCGGCTCTCATGTTTGAACATGCGACTCTCATGTTTAAACATGCGGCTCTCATGTTTGAACATGCGGCACATATGCTCGAACATGCGGCACATATGCTCGAACATGCGGCTCATATGCTCGAACATGCGGCTCATAAGTTTAAACATGCGGCTCTCATGTTTGAACATGCGGCTCTCATGTTTAAACATGCGGCTCATAAGTTTGAACATGCGGCTCTCATGTTTAAACATGCGGCTCATAAGTTTGAACATGCGGCTCATAAGTTTGAACATGCGGCACATATGCTCGAACATGCGGCTCATAAGTTTAAACATGCGGCTCTCATGTTTGAACATGCGACTCTCATGTTTGAACATGCGACTTGCATGTTTGAGTATGCGACTTATTTTGTTGCCAATGTACCCCGTCCGCACGGGCAGATGCCCCCCACAAACAGAACGGCAACCCTCCGGACTGTTCCGGAAGTTTGCCGTTATAGTTGTATATGGCGAAAAAACGCAAAGAAACTTCGCGCTATTAACTGTCAAATAGAAAAAATCGGAAAAATCGTTAATCCCTTGAATACAAGGAGTTAAGCATAAAACAAGGGGGGGCTTTTGTAATGAGCTTGTCTGTAAGCGGTTAAACCGTCTAAACTGAAAAAAGGTGAATATGGAATACTGGATAAAAGCATAGTCCTGAGTTGATTTTAGTTGTTTATAAGACGGGGCAAAGATACTTCTTTTTTAGTTATTAGTTATTAGAGTGTAGATTGTAGTTATTAGAGTGTAGTTTGTAGTGGATAAATTAAAAAATTAAGACATTGCACGGAGTTACACAGAGAAATAAAAGCCCGAAAAAAAAACTCTAATAACTACACTCTAATAACTAAAAACTAAAAAAAGAATTACCCTATTCTTTTCTTATACGCCGCGATGGTGGCTTCCAGTCCCATATAGAGTGCGTCGGCAATCAGTGCGTGACCGATGCTCACTTCACTCAAAAAAGGAATGTTTTGGCTAAGAAATTGGAGATTGTCCAAATTCAGGTCGTGTCCGGCATTGATGGCTAATCCGAGTTTTGCGGCATACGTTGCGGCATTGACAAAGGGAGCAACAGCCGTCGAAGCATCAGTAGCGTATGCGGCGGCGTATGGTTCTGTGTAGAGTTCGATACGATCGGCGTGAGTGGCGGCTGCAGCGGCAATATTGTCAAGCTCCGTGCCGACAAAAAGCGATACGCGGATGCCATGTGCCTGAAAGGTATCGGTGAGTTCCGAGAGCCACGCCTGATGTTTAATACAGTCCCAGCCCGCATTTGACGTGATAGCATCGGGCGCGTCCGGCACCAGTGTAACCTGAGTTGGCAAAACCCGTTTCACGAGTTCAATAAATGCCGCCGACGGGTAGCCCTCGATATTTAACTCTACAGTCAACGCCGCTTTGAGGTCGTAAACATCCTGATAACGAATGTGTCGTCCGTCAGGACGCGGATGCACCGTGATACCATTCGCACCGAAACGTTCACAATCGCACGCCACCTGTACCACATTGGGTATCTGACCGCCTCGCGCATTACGCAATGTAGCTACTTTATTAATATTGACACTGAGTGTAGTCATCTTTTTAAATTTAACGTATTTAATATGTACCTTTGCGCGTTTCCTAACGGAAACATAACGCTCCGCAAAGGTAGCGTTTCCTTTGAATAGTTCATATAAACGTTTTTTTGTGGGGACTATTGTTTTGGAGGCAATGTATATTTCGTTTTCTTTATATGCGTTTTATGTAAAAAGAAAAACAATTCAACGTTTCGATTAAGCAATACGAGCAATACCAAGCTCGTTTAGGTATTGCCGTTGCAGAGAAACCAACTCTTTAGATTTTACACAATGAAAGTATTGATATTTGGCAGTCCCTGTCGGGGGACATATTCGGTGCAAATTGCGCGATTCTTCAAGATGCTGCGTTTGTTACAATGCGAAGCGCTGATAGAACACAGTTACGCCCGTTTTTTAACCGAACATCTGAAAATGGACGTATCGTTGTTTGGCGTGTTCGATGGGGTGATTGCCGATGCAGATTTGGCTGTCAGCATTGGTGGAGACGGCGCTTATCTGGGGACGGCGGCGCAGATAGGAGCATTTGAGATACCGATTCTGGGCATCAATACCGGACATCTTGGCTTTCTGGCAGAAGTGTCGGACAGCGACATTGAACACGTATTCAAAGAGGCGCTTAATGGACAGTATAAAGTGGAGGAACGTACGGTATTACGCGCCGAATGGACAGGCAGACAATCCGATACCGTACCCTTTGCACTGAACGAGGTGGCGGCGCTCAAACAGGATCTTTCCTCAATGATTAACATTGAAACCTGCATTGACGGTGAATTTCTGCACACTTATCAAGCTGACGGTTTAATCATCGCCACGCCTACCGGCTCTACGGCATACGCATTGAGCGTTGGCGGTCCCGTGATAACGCCGAGTTCGCACAACTGGCTGGTGATTCCCGTCGCCTCGCACAGCTTGACGGTGCGCCCGCTGGTGATTCCCGATACTTGCTGTATTACATTGAAAATCAATAGCCGTTCGCAAAACTATATGCTCTCTCTTGATGGACGCAGCCAACTGATGCCGGAAGCGGTAACGCTCCATATCTCCAAAGCCGAACACCTGATACGCAGTGTACAACCCATTGACCATACATTCTTTAAAACATTAAAAAACAAACTTATGTGGGGCGCTGATGTGCGTCAAAAATGACGATGAAAAAATTGCGACTGATTTATATGGGGACGCCCGAATTTGCCGTAGCGGGGCTAAAGGCGTTGATAGAGGCGGATTATAATGTTGTAGCGGTGGTAACTATGCCCGATAAACCATCCGGACGCGGACACAGGATACACTATTCGGCGGTTAAGGAATATGCTCTGGAGCGACAATTGCCCCTGCTGCAACCGGAACGGCTCAAAGATGAACATTTTCTGGAAGCCCTGCGTGCCTTTCACGCCGATTTGCAGGTGGTGGTAGCCTTCAGGATGTTGCCTGAGGTAGTGTGGGCGATGCCGCCTCTGGGTACAATAAATCTGCATGCCTCTCTGTTGCCGCATTATCGTGGAGCCGCCCCGATTAATTGGGCACTGATTAATGGCGAAACAGTTACGGGCGTTACGACCTTTTTTCTGCAACAAATAATTGATACCGGTAACCTGATTTTGCAACAAGCCGTGCCGATTACACCAAACGACACCTTTGGCTCTCTGCACGATAAGCTGATGAATGTTGGCGTTGAGATACTTCTGGAAACGATTGACCGGATAACAACAGGCGTAGTGCAGACATTACCGCAAGAGGAATTGACCGAATTGAAAACCGCGCCCAAGATAACGAAAGAAACTTGCCGTATCTTCTTCAACCGACCGGCGGAAGAGGTGCGTAATCTGGTGCGGGGACTGTCGCCTTATCCTGCCGCATGGTTTGAACTGACAGAGGATAATAAAATGCCGACAGGGATAAAAGTATTTGAGGTTGCAACCGAAATCACCCCGCACAACCTGCCTTTCGGAACGCTGATTACTGATGGCAAACGTATGCTCAAAGTAGCTGTATCCGACGGTTTTGTACATATAATCAGCCTGCAGTTAGCCGGGAAAAAACGTATGCAGGCGGATGAATTTCTACGCGGTTACGGCACGTGGATAAAACAGTTAGCTGTTAGCGATTAACGACAAAAGCCCCGCAAGGAGCTTTTGTCGTTTTGGTGCGCATAATGTGTGCACCGACTAATCATTATATATTAAACCATTATTTACGTTCCGGAATATTTTCGAGTGTCGCTACCAGAAATTCCCAAAACCGTTCTACGCTGGGAATATTAACTTTTTCATCCGGCGAATGAGGATGACGAATGGTAGGACCAAAAGAAACCATATCCAGATGCGGCTCAATAGCGCCCAAAATACCACATTCCAAACCTGCATGCACAACGGCTACGGTAGCATCTTTGCCAAAACGTTGACGATAAGCCTCCTTCATTGTCGCAAGAATGGGCGATTGCAGATTAGGATTCCAACCTGAATATCCCCCTGAAAATGCTACCTTGGCGCCGGCAAGCGAGAAAACACTCTCCACCATTGATGCCAATTCCTCTTTCTTGCTGTCCACAGAACTGCGCAACAGACATTTGATGTCAATGTGAGCGGCATCGGCAGAGACAATTGATAGATTCATTGATGTTTCCACCACCTCAGGCATACTCGGAATAAACCGGAACACGCCATTTGGACAAGCCGTTACACTGTTTATCAGGTCATCTTGTATCTCTTCGGGGATAATCAGTTCCGGCAATTCCACCTCCCTGCAAACAAGGGAGACGGGATTCTCTATTTCCTTGTACTCCTCGTTAAAAAGGTTGGCATACTCGCTGACTAATTGTTCGATATCTTCCTTGCTGTCGGCAGGCACAGTGATGATTGCCGTTGCTTCACGCGGGATGGCATTGCGCATATTGCCGCCCTCTACCGATGCCAAACGTGCTTCGTAACGAATAATGGCTTCTTTCAGAAAACGGAATAATAACTTATTGGCATTACCTCTTCCCAGTGCGATGTCCAATCCGGAATGTCCGCCTTTCAGCCCCGAAATGGTTATTTGCAGTGCGATATCATCCTCCGGCACGGCAACGCCTTGGTATTGCCATGTAATATTGGCATCCAAGCCTCCGGCACAGCCGACATAAAGTTCGCCTTCGTCTTCCGAATCCATATTCAGGAGAATTTCTCCCGTAATAAATCCGGGTTGTAGTCCGAAAGCGCCAAACATACCGGTCTCTTCATCCACCGTAAAAAAGGCTTCGATAGCGCCGTGTTTCAACGTTTTGGATTCCAGAACAGCCATCGCTGCCGCCACGCCAATACCGTTGTCAGCGCCTAAGGTAGTTTCATTGGCGCGTACCCATTCGCCGTCGATAATCGTGGTGATGGGGTCTTTTTCAAAATCGTGATTTACGGCGTTATTCTTCTGCGGCACCATGTCCAAATGTGCTTGCAGTACAACGGTCTTTCGCTTCTCCAAACCCGCCGTAGCGGGCTTTAGAATCAGCACATTTCCTACACTGTCAACTCGGGTATCCAGCCCGAGCGACTTGCCGAAATCAACCATTAATCCGGTAATCTCCTTCAGATGATGCGAAGGATGTGGAACGCTACAAACCTTTGCAAAGTTTTTCCATAAGGCTTGCGGCTGTAACTCAATAATTTCTTTTGTTGCCATGATATTTTGTAGTTCTTAATTTGAGGATATTTTTCCCACCGCAAAATTAAATGAAAATTGTGAGTTCTCAAAACGACGAAATAACCCGTTTTTCCTTGCAGATTTCGAGCATTTCACTTTACACTTTTTGAAAAACTACTGCTTCAAAATAGCATTTCAGAGACTATTTTTAGAGCGGTTGCAGGTGCAAATGATAAGAGAAAAGTATAGTTTTTATTTTTCAATATTCTTTTTCAAGCCATCTCGACAGAAATACATCATAAACTTGATAGTAACCGCCTGATTTTGTTAATGTTTCGAGCAAAAGTTCCTTGTTGAGCAATGCTTTTACTATTCGGCGGACATCGGCAGGAGTGCCAACATGATATTTTCCAATAAAATTTTTGGAAGTAATTTGCGAGACTTCGCCTTCTTTTGCCATTGCAATTAAAACTTCCCATTGTGCAGGCGTGAGCAGTTTGCGGTACTGAAAAAATGCTGCCTCATTGCTTTTCAAAAGTTCGGCGCACGATTTTTTAACTATATCCAAATCAACAATTTCATCTGCCAACAAAAAAGCCGTATTACAAACGCTTTGCGTGTAAAAAGTGTAACCCTTCGTCCAATTCAAAATAAAATCAAGCGCCTCTGGTTCAATTGTTATATTATTATTTTTAAATGTTTTAATAATAAAACCGGCATAAATATTCCGACCGATTTTGTCGAGAGAAAGATATTGCGTTGAGGCGAAAAAAGGGCGTTTAGCTGACGAAAACATTTCGGTCATCATATCTTTTCGACTGCCACAAAAAATAAACCGCGTATTTTTAAGTTGTTGAATGTAAGTGCGCAACAACGCTTCAATATTTTTTTCGGGGAAAGAGGCAATTTGCTGAAATTCGTCAATAGCAAGCACAATTTCCGTATCCTGACTGTCAAGAAAATGGAGCAAACCCTGCAAAGTTTGCTGTTTTTCGCCTTCGGTTTGATAGGTGATTTGCAACTGAGGTTCGCCCGAAATGCTGTCATAAGAAATGAGCGGTCGCAGCCCTTTTATGATATTGAAAAAGCGTTGTCCAATAGTCGTATTTTCCGGAAACTGTCGTAAAATGGCTTCCGAAAGCAATTTGATAAAGTCTGCCAAAGAGCGTGCCGGATAAATATCCACATACACTGACTTGAAATTATTGTCTGCTTTCAAAAAGTCGAAGAAGCGAAAAATCAAACCTGTTTTTCCCATTCTGCGAGGCGAAATAAGCGTTGTATCAATGCCGTTTTGAGCATGCTTATACAACTTTTGTACTTCTTCTTCACGGTCGCAAAACAATTCAGCCGACTTATAGCCTTTTATCAAAAAGGGATTTTGTTTATTGTTCATCGCAGTAAAATTTTTCTGCGAAGGTAATACTTTTTTCTGATATTATCTATTTTGGATTATTTGTTTTGAATTATCTGTTTTAGATAATGGTTGTTTTTGTAATTTTTCCATCTTAAAATCATTTTTTCGGCGGCAAAGATCTAAAATTGTTTCTTGTAAGTAGCATTTTTATTTATCCGACTTTTTAGAGCGGTTGCAGGTGCAAATGATAAATTGTGATTTCATAAATTAGAATGATTAATTTTAATAAAATAATCAGACAATTCTTGACCGAATATTTTAAGATTATACGAATTTTCAATGAATTTCCTCCCTTTTTTACCCATTTCCACAGCAATTTCTTTGTTTTCGGACATAAATTTTATAGCATTTATCCAACTGTTAATATCATTATATGCAACTTTTATACCGCAGCCAATTTTTTCTACATCAATTCCATTGTATTGATTATCTGTGATAATTACAGGTTTTGCTAATGTCATTGCCTCAACTAACGAAGTTAAACCTAACGGGTAAATTTTATTTTTTGTAAAAGGCGATAAAGAAATTACAATACAATTCGCAGTTTTAGCGATTGCTGTTAGATTAATCTTTGCTTTCAAAAAAATTACATCTATCAATGATTTATTATAAGAAAATTTATCGAAAGCGGATTTATAATCTATGTTTCCCGATTTTTCCGTCAAATAAAGAGTAAGAGGCATCTTTGCTTGTTCAAATGATTGCACAAGGGTTTTGAAATCGCGTTTTTCTGTGCCTGTTGATAGATATTGTGTTGTTATTGTATGTGTTGTATGTTGTATTCTCTTATCATAAAAATCTAAATCGCAACCCCAATGTACCACTTTGCTGTTTTTTATCCAACCTGTTTTTAATGAAATATCAAGCAATTCTCTGCTAAAAAAGAATAAATGGTCAAAACCTTTTATATACAATTTTGAAATAGGTCTTTTAAGTTTGCTTTCAGGTACAATTACTGCCCAATGAATGAGCATACAAACTGGTTTTGGAAAAATTTTTAACGCTCTTAAAAATGCGAGTAATTTTATTCCTCTCGCATTGGTAACATATATTAAATCGTATTTGCGATATGATTTTAATATAGACAAGAAATTAGTGATGTTTCGTAATGCTCTGTTAAATAAGTTATTAGGATGACGTGTAGCTAATTTATGTATGACAATTTCAATATTATTGTCAAAATAATTTAATCCATAATACGACTGCAAAGGCATTTCACCCTTATTCAATATTTTTAGCGTTTCGGTTGTTAAAAATGGATTGTAGTAATATACGCGGATTTTTTTCATATTCACAATTCAAAACTTGATTTTTGTGGTAATAATTTTTCAAAAGCTGAGTTGATAATATTTTTAGTTCTTTCAAAATCAACAATATCATTGCTGTCGTTGATGCAAAA
>JAISXJ010000085.1 GCA_031270565.1 Prevotellaceae bacterium | reverse complement strand
ATAAGCCCTTGAATACAAGGAGTTAAGGCAAAGACGGCGGGGGGCTTTTGTAACGAGCTTACTTTTAGACGGATAAACCGTCTAAATAGCAAAAAGGGTAAATATAGAATCCCAGATGTAAGCATCGTTTTTTGTATTGATTTTAGATGTGAACAAGAACGGGGCAAAGATAATACTTTTTTAGTGAATAATGAAGAATGAAAAAATATTTTTGGTGCCTTTCGGGAGATGCCCACGCAGGCGGGGATGACAGCGTTTTTTGTTTTGTTCGCATACCTGACGGCATGCGTTGTCGTCTTACCATTGTCGGGGCACTATAGTCTTTATCTTTTACACTTGGCAGTTGGGACAATGGAGGGTTATTGTTATTCTTACAAAAATACTTCTATATTCTCTGATTACCAAATATTTATAGCAGCATACTTTTTACATCACTACTAATTTTTGTTGATCAGAAGTGTATATGAATATTAAATATTAAATTTAAAATTCATATAAAAGTGCCTGAACCACAATTCCAAAGCAGGGTCAAGCAATTCGGTTTTCTGTTTGTGTTTTTCTATAAAATCCATTTTTTCGAGCATTTTCAGATTTTTCAATACATTTTGCGGCGTGCCGATACGGTAGTTTTGTAACGTTTCTTGTGCAGTAAATTGTTTTTCATTATTTACGATCGCTTTTAGAAGTTCTACCTGCGTATTGCTTAAATGTTCGATTTCGTACTGATAAAGAGCTGTATTAACTTCAAGCATTCGCATAATTGCCTGCTGCAAAGTCGCGTGAGTTGCCTGTGTGCGTGTAAATTCCCAAACATAATGCGAAAGTTGTTGTACATAGTAAGGGTGGTTTTTCATTAAAACCGCTATTTTTTCCGCCAATTCCTCTGAAATTTCTTTACCTGTTTGTGCAAATCTTTCCACAATAAACGGCGTCCAATGCTCTGTTGCAATTTTATCAAGCATAATTATATCTCCAAAACGGTAAAAAGCGCGGTTTTTTTGATTAAAAATATCTGTCATCAGAGTTCGCTTGCTACCATAAAGACAGTAACTCACTTTTTTGTGGTGTTGCCACTGCGAGCGTAAAAGTTTTTCAAATGCGTCAGCCTCTTCAAAGGTATGAATATTTTGAAATTCATCAATACATACAATTAATTGAATATCAAATTTTTGTGCAATTTTTTCAGGCAAATTTATAATTTCTTCCCTGTTTTTTTTCAATTCCTCCCATTTGAAGCTCAACGAAAAATCGGTTGTCGGTTCCTGTCCTATGTTTATGTGAGGCACAATTTGTTGGAAAAACGTTTTAACATTTTCTACCCAATTTTGCCATTTTGAAGAGGTAACTTTCAGTAATTCAGTGCATAACTGCTCATAAAAATTATTTTCGTTACGCACGGCAAACATATCAATAAAGCACCATCGCACATTATTTTCATTATTTTTGACAGTAGCCGTATGTTCCACAAGAGATGATTTACCCCATCGGCGAGGCGAAATAAGTACGCTGTTGATGCCGCTGCGAAGATTCAACCACAAGTGTTCAATGTCTTTTGTTCGATTGATAAAGTCCATTTTTTGCACAGTTTTTCCAAACATAAAAGGCGATTTTTCTTCTTCTAAATCTTTCATAATCAGTATTTATATTATTAAACCAAATGGTATTATACCAAATAGTATTATACCATTTGGTTGAATGCAAAAATAATATTTTTTCAGTACAAAATAGATTTTCGATTACAAAAGATTTTTAACATTTTCCTGTTCTTCCGCTCTTGTAACTTCATAGGAATAACGTTTGCGTTTAATTTGTGTCCGTAAAGAACTACCCGTTATGCGCTGTGATTTCCCGCCATAATTTATCATCAGGGATGGGAGCTACAATATAAACCGGTTTTTTGTGAATAGGGTGGATAAACTGCACAGATCGTGCATGCAGCGAGACGCCACCATCGGGATTAGATCGCGGATAACCATATTTGAGATCACCTTTAATGGGCGAACCAACCTTGGCTAACTGACATCTGATTTGATGGTGTCTGCCGGTCTCCAAAAATATTTCAAGCAGGGTGAAGTTTTCGGATTGAGATAAAGTACGATAGGTAAGCACCGCCTGTTTGGAGGTGTTACGCTGACTGTCATAGGCATACGATTTGTTTTGTTTTTCATTGCGAACAATGTAGTGCGCCAGACGCCCTTCCGGATATTCGGGTGGTGTTTTTACGATAGCCCAATAAATTTTTTCAATCTCGTGAGTTTGAAACAGTACACTGAGGCGTGTCAAGGCTTTACTTGTCTTGGCAAACAGCACAACACCCGACACAGGACGGTCGAGCCGATGCACTACGCCGCAAAATACATTGCCTCGCTTGTCATACTTTTCTTTCAGATACTGTTTTACCTTGTCGGGCAATGTCTCATCGTGCGTGTCATCTCCCTGAACAATATCCGAACTGCGTTTGTTAATGGCAATAATGTGATTATCTTCGTACAGAATATCCATAACTATCTACTGTTTAGTTATTCACTTCAATACTTCAAGGGAAGTTATTTTGTTTCTTTGTTTAATAGCTTCATAAATCAGCACGCCCGCCGCCACCGATACGTTAAGCGATTGTATGTTGCCTATTATCGGAATGGCAACAACTTCATTGCACAATCTCAGTACATCCGGCGAAATACCCTCATCTTCCGAGCCAAACACGATGGCCGTCGGAATGTTATAATTGATTTCGTAATAGGGTTTTCTGCTTTTTTCAGTAGCTGCAATTACTTGTAATCCACTGTTTTGCAAAAAACGTACTGTTGACGTCAAACTTGTTTCGCGACACACCGGAATGGTATGTAAGGCGCCTGCTGATGTTTTTATGGCATCGGCATTAGCCGCAGCGCCTCCTTTTGTTGGCACAACTACGGCGTCCACACCGGCACATTCGCAGGTGCGGGCAATTGCTCCAAAATTACGCACATCGGTGATACCATCAAGCGCCACTACCAGCGGAGTGCGTCCCGACTCGTAAACGGCGGGAATAATGTGCGCAATATTCTGATAGACAATCGGGGAAATGAAAGCAATCACACCCTGATGATTCTTTTGAGTCAGATAGTTTAATTTTTCCTGAGGAACACGCTGTACAGGAATCTGTAACGGCTTGATTTTATCGTATAATTCACGAGCTAATTCACCTCCTAATTCCCGACGAATGATAATCTTATCTATCTCTTTGCCTGCGTCGATTGCTTCAATCACGGCACGCAAGCCAAAAATCATATTTTTTTCTTTTATTGGTTTCAATACGTTTATTTAATCAAATACAAAGTCATTGACAATGGGGATACAGGATATACGCGACTGTTTAACAGGATTCAGTCTTTAGAGCATTTTGACCTTCTGAACAATTTGACGAGAGCCGACAGTTACTCTGATCACCAAAATTGTTTTTGGCAAATTGGTTATTCTCACATCGAAATTGTCCACCACCGACCGGTGCAACAAGCCTCCTATGGAGGAATAAACCTCTATTGAGGCTATTCGTTCTTCCGATTTGACATTCAAACAGCCATCAAAAGAGGAGATGAGCAAAGGGGAGGGCTCGGTGGCAACATGCGTCGGCAAATCGGCTTTGCCAATATGCCGCACAATTACTCGGGTCGTGCTTCCGCCATACGTATAACTGTAAGTTCCCTGCACATCCAAATCGACATACTGTTTGTGTATTTCAACCGAATTGCCACTCCACCATGAAGCGCTTTGCGGCGACCACAGTCCTGTTGTATTACCTTCAAAACCAACTCTTGGCGTCGCACCCGTCAAATCTTTTACAATGTCAATGCAGATGTCTTGCCCAGCGTATGTTCTATATACTTGTTGCGGCACATAATAGATGCCCGTCGTGGCAATCTGTGTACGATTACCGGAAAATTGCAGGACTGTTTGAGCAGAAATACCGAGACTTGCCAAACACAAAACCATCAATACGATATGTCCGATATTTTTCATAAACAATTGTTTTATACGGTTTTATAACATATTCAAAAGACAAAGCATTATGACGCTTTTCTTACAACAGGACATCAACAAATCAGCCATATTGCGCTTGCAAAGGTACGCCTTTTTATGGAAATATTCATATTAACCTAATTTTGGCTAAATCTTTTTTGGGGTGCTATGAAAAAGAAATAATGAATAGTGAACGCCGTCAGGCGTTTCCTAATATCCTAACCTCTGCCTCTGTCGAATAATTTTGTAATTAAATCGGGACGTTTGAGCATCCGCAAAACGGCAACAATTTTCGCGCGATATTCGGGCTTATACCAGAAAAAGAATTGCCGTTGCGCCAGTTTCTGTGCAGCGGTGCGTGCAACATAGATTCGCTGCTGCGTATAGGGATCCAGCGAAGTGTGATACATTTCCGTAGCCAGAGTCATAGGCGTTGGCGTGAAATCCTGTACCTGTTCAAGCTTGAAATTAAGCTGCTTCGTCTCCACAGCAAGTTCAGCCATATCATTTAACGTGCAGCAGGGATGGCTCGAAATGAAATAAGGCACCAGTTGCTGTCGCAGACTGTAACGCCTGTTTATTTTATCAAACAGTTTATTGAAACGAATAAAACAATCAAACTCAGGCTTGCGCATGGCACGCAGTGTTGCCGCAGAGGTGTGTTCGGGAGCTACTTTCAGCCGACCGGAAACATGATTTTTTATCAATTCTTCCGCATACATATCGGCAGCACGGTCAACAGACAGAATATTCGTCCGGTGAAGAATAAGATCATACCGAATACCGCTTCCGATAAAACTCTTTTTAATCGCCGGCAAGGCATCAACAGTTTTGTAAAGCGCCAGCAGTGGTGCATGATTCGTATTAAGATTGGTACAGATGCGAGGAAAAATGCACGAAAGACGGCGGCATTTCTTACATAAATCCAAATTCTTACCCCCCATTTGATACATGTTGGCGGAAGGACCGCCCAGGTCTGTCAGGTATCCGGAAAAATGTGGCATCCGACTGATTAACCTGACCTCATCCAGCACCGATTCCACCGACCGCGAAGTGATGAATTTCCCCTGATGCACAGATATGGTGCAAAAAGCGCATCCCCCAAAACAGCCGCGATGTGTATTCACCGAAAAACGAATCATTTCAAAAGCCGGAATATTCTTACCGGCATATCTCGGATGCGGCTCGCGGGTGAAAGGAAGCGCATGCACGCGGTCAAGCTGTGCTGTTGTCATCGGCGGGAAAGGGGGATTCACCACAACAAACCTGTCTCCGGTCGGCTGAATGATTCTTTTAGCCCGCCAGCTGTTGGATTCCTCCTCGACAGTGCGAAAAGCAGCTGCCGAAAGTCTTTTATCTGCAGCGCAGGACTCATGCGCAGGCAAACGGATAGTCTCTTCGTGTTTCTGTCCCTGTTCAGGGTCTTTATCTGAAAGGTAGGCAACCTGCGGAATCGTGCGACAGTCAGAAAAAGACCCGCCTGCACGCAGGGTGTCCACAATCTTCTCTATCGCCTGTTCGCCCATACCATAAACCAGCAGATCCGCCCCGCTATCGACAAGGACAGAGCGTTTGAAGGAATCAGACCAGTAATCGTAATGCGAAAAACGCCGTAGCGACGCTTCAATACCTCCGATAAGTACAGGGGTGTCAGGGTAGAGTTTTTTCAAGATATTCACGTAAACGACAGTGGTATAATCGGGACGCAAACCAGCCTGACCGTTTGGAGAATAAGCATCATCGGAACGCAGGCGTCGGTTGGCGGTGTAGTGGTTGACCATCGAATCCATGGCGCCGGCGGAAACGGCAAAAAAAAGACGCGGCTTTCCCATCTTTTTGAAGTCTCTGAAATCATCGCGCCAGTTTGGTTGCGGCACAATTGCCACTTTCAAGCCGACAGCCTCCAAAACACGCCCGATAACCGCCGCCCCAAACGAGGGATGATCTACGTAGGCATCACCGGAGAAAAGTACGACATCCACACAGTCCCATCCAAGTTGGAGAAGCTCCTTTTTGGACGTCGGCAAAAATGTTTTCTGTTGACGGGAATCCATTACAGCAAAAGAAAAAGAGGCGACATGTGAGGCAGTTTTATTTTTTACCCAGAATCCGACCGTATGTCTCTGCATCGTGCAAAATAGCCTTTGCACGCGCCACAACAACATCTTCACGCAATCTGTAGGCAATAAAACCTCTGTTATAATAGTATCTTCTTACAATTTCCCCTTCGAGCAACGTCGTAATTTCAGAACGGAATCGCAGCAAATCATTTTCAATATTCGGCTGTAACTGTGCGGTCAACAGGGAAATGAGGGAATCCGTTTGGGGGGCATATCCCTCCACCCGGATAATACTACGCAACTCCTGCAAATATTTTTCGCTTTCGAGACGGTATGTAAACCCCGAACTGTTTACATAAGCGACAAAGTCGGCGTATTCTTTTTCCGAGAGAGAGAACGTTTCAGGTGAAGCGACAGTTTGATGTTGAAGAACATATTGAGTAGCATAATAAAAGAAAATATCGTTTACATAAAGGTAGTAGCTTATGTCCACGTCATTACTGTCATTGAGAATGATGTCCGGTAAGATGCCTCCGCCGTCACGCACAATGCGTCCGTTAGCAGTATAAAATTCGGAGGTAAGGCTGTCGGGGATTGCTGCGGCGGTACCGTCTTCACGTCGATTGGCATAATCAATAGCCTGTACGCACCGTCCGCTGGGGATATAATATTTTGCGGTGGTAATTTTCAGGTATCCGTTGTATGGCATCGGACGTATGTTTTGCACGAGACCTTTTCCGAAAGTACGCTCGCCCAGAACGACAGCCCTGTCAAGGTCTTGAAACGTGCCGGCTAATATTTCCGCAGCAGAAGCTGACTGTCCGTTCACCAGAATAACGAGAGGCAGGGCAGGATAGACAGGTTCGATTTTTGTGCGATAGACACGGCTTGTAGCGCTATTTTTGCCCTTTGTTTCAACAACGGGACTGTTAAGCGGCAAAAACAGTCCGGCAATATTTACCGCCTCTGCCAGCGACCCGCCGGGATTATCGCGCAGGTCAATAATAAGTTTCCGGATATGATGATTTGCCGACAAATCGACTATTGCCTGTTTGAACTCCTGAAATGCCCGTTCCGTAAAGTCGGAAAGATAAATATAGCCGATGCTGTCAGCCATGGCGGTATAATATTCGACGGCATTGTTTTGGATAACTTCTCTGAGGAAACGTTTTTCTATAACCCGTTTTTCATCTGTTCGTTGCAGTTTTATGCGTACCTCCGTACCCGGAATACCGCGCAGTTTTTCGGCAGCGTAGGTATTTGTTTTTCCGGCAGTTTTTTCTCCGTCTATGTCAAGAATAATATCTCCGGCGCGAAGCCCGTTTTTCTGCGCCGGCGACCCCTCTACAATCTCTGCGATGACAACATGACCCTTTTTGTGTGTGATAACAGCGCCGATGCCGCCATATTCACCGCTTGTAAGCTGTCGCAACGCCTCTTCATTCTCTTTGGGTATATAGACGGTATAGGGGTCGAGTTCGTGGAGCATATAATTGACAGTCTTGTTGGTAAGCGTCTCGTGGTCGATACTGTCAACGTAATTTATTTCCAGCTCTCGCCGAACGGCATTGTAGATGTCTGCGGATTTGGATATGTTAAAATATTTGTCCTGTGCGTGCAGGACAAGCGAAAAAAGCGCTATCGAAAGCAGACAGATATATTTTTTCATTCTTGTAATAGGTGTTTTTGTTTAATAAATATTTCGAGCCTGCTTAATATGTTCGTAGGCTTCGTTTACTTTTCTGAATTTCTCTGTGGCAGACTGTTTGACCTCATCGCCAAGTGTGTTCACTTTGTCGGGATGATATTTCATAGCCATACGGCGGTAAGCCCGTTTGACATCGTCGTTGGTGGACGTTTCACTAATTTCAAGCACTTTATATGCCCAATCCGGGTCTTTTGCTGTGGCAAACATCGCCTCGATTGATTGCAAATCGGCATTTGCTATCCGCATATAGGTTGCTATGGCGTGGAGTACCGTTCTTTCCGAATGATGAACCGCGCCATCGGCACATGCCACTTCGTAGAGCATGTGCAACAGCTGCATCCGTTGCGAATAGTTCAGCGAATAGCCGATTTGTCTTGCCAGATGTTCCACTTCAACCTGTTGTCGGAGGATGACGTGCAGTATCTGCAACGCTTCCTGTGCGGAGGCTTCGCCAAAGGTGTTCCGAAGAAACCGCCCGACGGCATCGAGTTCGGACTGTACCACTTTGCCGTCGGCTTTCATCACGGCGGCAATCATCACCAGAAGCGACACCCGAAAATCACCCTGTACCGTTGCACTTTCTTCCGGAGAAGGGGTGCTATCGAATTTTATCTGAGACGTTGTTGCATCCACAATTGATGCCAATGCCACACCGATAAGCGCTCCCAGAGGACCACCGAGCGCAAATCCCAGACCGCCTGCCAAAAACTTTGTAAATAATCCCATAGTAACAAGTTGTTATTTGCCCTGCAAAGGTACTTCTTTTAGTTTGTAGTTTGTAGAGTGTAGTTATTAGTGACATAATGAATAATGAATAATGAATAGTGAACAGTGTCCGCAAGGACAAAATGTGAATAACCGTAAGTGCAACTTACGGATAACGACGAAACACAACCAACCTCAACCCGTAGGGTTGAACTAAATGATAATTCAACCCATACGGGTTGATGT
>JAISXJ010000038.1 GCA_031270565.1 Prevotellaceae bacterium | reverse complement strand
ATACCAGTGGTAAAACTGTGCGTCGCCAGGATTTGTTACCACAAAAGTAACAGCCTCACCTCCCAGAATGGCGTCTATATCCAGATCTATATCCGGATCTGTAATATCAAGGGTCGCTGCTCCGGCTGCTTTGACCTGATAATCCTTATCAATTTTTCTCCAGCGATTGCCATCCCAGACATAAACGCCCAGACAAATGTCAGAATTAATGTTGTAAACGATAGCTCCGGTGAGTTTTGCCTTTACCTCGGGAGTTACATCGCCTGAGTTGTTGATGCCGGGGAAACCGACGGGAATGGTGTTCAGGTCGGTGAGACTCACATTTGAGAGCGCCAACCCGCCTTTGGTCGTGCTGTTCAAATCCAGAATAGCGCCTGCCTTAGGAGCATCGCTACCACCAATAGTTACCTGCGCTGCAGAAAAAGAAGCGACGCTTAAAAGTCCTGCAATAAGGACTGAGAAAAGAAATGTTTTTTGTTTCATAACAAACATATTTTAAATTAATTGATAGATATAATTAAGTTGTCAGTTTTCAGTTGTCAGTTTTTCGCAAGGGGCGCAATAAAACAGAACGGCAACGCCTCCGAGTATTCCGGAAAGTTGCCGTTATGTATATATATGGCGAAAAGACGCAAAAAAACGTCGCGCTGCTAAGTGTAAACTGAAAAGTTTTTAATAAATGATAATCCCTTGAATACAAGGAGTTAAGCTGAATGCGGGGGGGGGCTTTTGTAATGAGCTTACTTTTAGCCGGTTAAACCGTCTAAACTGGAAAAGTGGTATGGATAAAAGCCCTGAAATAAACATAATTATTTATTCATTTTTTTGACGTGAATATCGGGGGCAAAGATAGAGTATTTTTTTTGACTGGACAAGAGGATAAACGCTATCGGCGAAATTTATATGTCATCAATTGATACGCTAATCGGGCTGCCAGATAGTCAGGCGCTTTTACATGCGGATTGGGACACAGTTCCACAATATCGCATCCCACGACATTGGATGTTCTAAATAGTCTCCTAAGAAAGCGTAATACGCAAAAATAGGTCAACCCGCCCGGCTCCGGCGTACCTGTAGAAGGCATAATAGAGGGGTCGAATACGTCCAAATCAATAGTCAGGTACACATTACGGCTCAAAGTGTCGAGCGCTTCCTGTTCCCAACGGTTTGTCTGGTCGAAAAAAATGTCTCTCGCAAAAAATATCCTCGCCGGGTCAAAGCAATTCATCTCCTGTTTGCACATACTGCGAATCCCAATCTGCGTAATTGGCGCCAGTTTCTGCGCCTGAAACATTACGCAGGCGTGATTCAGTTCTGAGCCTTCGTACGATGCCCGCAAGTCGGTATGTGCGTCCAACTGCACGATGGTTAAATTGTCCACGCGAGCAGCCACCGCCCGAAAAGCGCCAATGCTCACCGTGTGGTTGCCGCCAATGATTACGGGAAATTTCTCATCATCCATCACAGCTGCAACACGTTTTTCTACCGCATCACACAATGCCTCCGGCGACGACTGTTCCAACACCGGCGCAGCAGTGTGAATCCCTTGCCGATATACTTCGGCTCCCGTTTCGGTATCAAAATATTCAAGCTGTACCGATGCTTCCAGCAACGCCTCCGGTCCTCTGTCCGCCCCTTTAATCCAACTGCTTGTAGCATCATAAGGCACGGGAAGTACCACAATTTTCGATGTCTGATAGTCGGCATCCGTTCCGCTAAGTCCTGCAAAATTTTCCATAATTCTCCGAAATTGATTGTTGTTCTGACAAAATACAGCATCCTGTTCAGCATCTGCAAAGATACTGTTATTTATTCGATTTTTTTAATAATCAAAGTATCCTGTTTGTCATTTAATTCCAAATTCACCGAACAACCATCCCGAACAGCGCCGGAGAGGAGCGCCTCAGCCATAATATCTTCAACATAAGTCTGTAAAGCTCTTTTTAACGGACGAGCGCCAAACTGTACATCGAATCCTTTTTCTACAATAAAATCCTTTGCCGCAGCGCTCAACGAGAGTTGTATGCCGAGCAGCGCCATCCGTTTAAGCAGTGCGGCAAGTTCGATGTCAATAATTTTATGAATGGATTCGCGATTCAGTTGGTCAAACATCACCACGTCATCAATACGGTTAAGAAACTCAGGAGCAAATGTGGCTTTAAGCGCCTTTTGAAGCACATCGTGTGCATAGCTGTTCTCACCGGAAGCGTCTTCGTTTGGCATAGAAAATCCAATACCCCGTCCAAAATCCTTGAGCCTGCGCGTACCGACATTGGAGGTCATAATGATAATGGTATTCTTGAAATCCACTTTTCGCCCTAAACTGTCGGTTAAATATCCTTCGTCGAGCGCCTGCAAGAGAATATTAAACACATCGGCATGCGCTTTTTCTATTTCGTCGAGCAACAGAACGGCGTAAGGTTTGCGCCGCACTTTCTCCGTCAACTGTCCGCCCTCTTCGTAGCCGACGTACCCCGGAGGCGCACCAATCAGACGCGACACGCTGAACTTTTCCATATATTCGCTCATATCAACGCGGATGATTGCCTCCTCGCTTCCAAAGATGTATCCGGCTAATTTCTTTGCCAAAAGCGTTTTCCCTATGCCTGTGGTACCTAAAAAGATAAAAGAGCCTATCGGTTTGTTCGGGTCTTTAAGTCCTACCCTGTTGCGACGAATCGCTTTAACGACTTTCTCAACAGCGTTCTTTTGCCCGATGACCTGACTTTGAAGGACATCATTCATCTGTAACAGTCTCGCGCTTTCGCTCTGTGCCAAACGCTGCACGGGAACTCCGGACATTATAGCGACCGTTTGCGCTACATCATCGGCAGTAATTTCCATTTTATCAATCTCCGTCTGCGCCATCCATACCTCTTTTTCCTTATTCAGCTCGCCGGCAATTCGTACTGCCTGATCGCGATAGGTGGCTGCCAGTTCAAAATTCTGCTGCTTTGCCGCTTCGCGCTTTTTGACATTCACTTCATCCAGTTGCCGTTCAAGATTCTCTACAACTTCGGGCGCTTTCATATTGGTGATGCGCATCCGTGAGCCAACCTCGTCAAGGGCGTCTATTGCCTTGTCAGGGAAACAGCGGTCGCTGATGTAACGCTCTGTCAGATTCACGCAGGCTTCGATAGCTTCCGGCGTATAAATCACTTGATGATGCGCCTCATAACGGCTTTTGATATTGGTGAGAATTTGCATGGTCTCCTCGCGGGTGGTCGGCTCCACCACAATTTTCTGGAAACGCCGTTCCAGAGCGCCATCCTTTTCGATGCTTTCGCGGTATTCTTTCAACGTGGTAGCGCCGATACATTGCAAGTCGCCCCGTGAGAGCGCAGGCTTGAACATATTAGCTGCATCAAGCGACCCAGCCGCTCCTCCCGCACCGACAATGGTATGCAGTTCGTCAATAAAAAGAATAATATTCGGATGCGTCTCCAGTTCCGATAAAACCGCTTTAATACGTTCCTCAAACTGTCCACGATATTTTGTGCCGGCAACGATAGAGGTCATATCCAACGCAACTACCCGCTTGTCGAACAGGACGCGCGACACTTTTCGTTGAACAATACGCAGGGCAAGTCCCTCCACGATGGCGGTTTTTCCAACTCCCGGGTCTCCAATCAGCACGGGATTATTCTTTTTTCTGCGGCTTAATATTTGCACCACCCGCTCTACTTCACGTTCACGTCCAATGATAGGGTCAAGTTTATCTTCTGTGGCGGCGCGTGTCAGGTCTCTTCCGAAATTATCCAGAGCGGGCGTATCACTGTTGTCTGAACGGGTTGTCTTTGCCGCTTTGGGAATGTTTGGCTTGTTTGGCTCGTCTTCATCGGAATCGTCATCGAAACTGAATTGCGACCCCATTGATATTTCGTGTCTGTCGGCACGCTGTTTCAATGAATCATACGTAATAGACTGCTGTTTCAGTATCAATGCACTAAAGGAGTTTCCCTCTTTCAAAATGCCAAACAACAGATGATCGGTATCCACTGTGTCGCTGTGCGCGGCTCGCGCCTCCAGATGGGTAAAACGCATCACTCTGTCCATTGAACTCTGAAGCAGAGATATCTGTTCTTTGGTTGGTTGAGAGCTTCCTTCAAGCGCTGTTTCTATGGACGTCTTTGCCAAAACCGCATCAAACGGCACCTGCGAAAGAATCTGCATCGCACGACACTCGGGCTGGCGCAACAATGCCAGTAACAAATGTTCCGGCGTGATTAACCGATTGTTCAACCGTTCTGCCTCTTCGTGACAGAACTGCAAAATATTTTGAAGATGTTCCGAATAATTCATCATACTGTAAGAATGTTCTTTAGGAAAATAATACTACCTGCTTTTAAGCGACTTGGTGTGTCGTCTTTCACTTTCGCGACGGATATTATCTACAAAGCCATCCAATCGCCATTCGATGATGCTTTTGTAGCGCTTTTGAGTGATAAACAGATTAAAGAACCATCCAAAACGCACAGAAATAACCATCTTTTGCTGTACACGGTCAGCTGCTAAAGGAATGACAAAAAACGTGCCACTGGCTTTTTTTAGCAGCGCATTAGAGTAATAAATATCAACAGAGACCTTTATTGTGCCGTCCGGAAGCTGTTCTTTAACGACTTTGCTTTTGATTTCCACGTCTTTATACAATGTCGTTCCTGACACTATCACATCAACAAGCAGACAACTGATACCTGTCATTTTGTCAAATGTAGTGGCTTTAAAAACCAGCAGTACCTCATCACGCTGCGATTGACCGCCCTGCTCCCCCAGCCCTTTGAAAGCCCAGTCAAAGAGCCTTTCCGGGTCGCCCTGAAACTGACTGATTAAATCCTCAACCACTTTATCAGCCTCCTGCAAGGAACACTGAGTGTACGCAACGGCAGAAGATGTATATTGTCCCGATTTGTAGGATGTTCTGACACTATCGGATTTTGTACGGTCATTGGCACAGAGCAGGCTCGGCATCAAAAACGCTAAAAGAGCAATATACAGTTTCATTTGGCAAATTTATATAAAGACGAAAGACACCCGTATAAAAGCGCCTTTCGGTAGGATATTGTGAATTACAATCGTATTAAAAGCCGCTATACACTAATTCGATACGCATGGGCGAATAGCCGTTTGCCGCACTGCGTATGGTGAATGCACCTAATCGTTTCCTGATTTTGATGCCTATAGTTGTTCCGGATTCATTAAAAATACGGTCAACGGGAATTAACAGCACCGTCTCTTCCTTGAGATAATCGGTTGGATTGCTCTTGATGTTTGCCGAAAGCAGTCTGGCAATATCAAAAAGATATTCTTTTGTACTAGAATTATAGCTTGCTATCACGCCGATGGAGTCGCCCGATGTGGCAATACTGTTTTTGAGAATAAGGTTGTTTAATTGGCTTTCCTTTAGCATTAACAAATCCGCAGGAATAGGCATAGCCGTTGCCGAAGAGTCCAGTTCCGTCAATTCAACCGAGAGAATAGCGCTGTTCACTGTCAGTATCTTGTCGCCGATGCTGTCGTGAATCTGTTGGCGTATGCGCCCGACCGGCAAATGCAATTTCGGATAGATTCCCCCCGTATTCTTAACTAACTGAACGCTGTCGGCAACCTGCATCATCACCTGATCGATGTTCGGATGGCTGATATGATTTAACTGCCGCACCTCCTTATTTGCAGGATAAGTGATGTAGGTATTCACCGTCGTATCATTGCCGTTTTTCTTGTCTGTGTAATGATAATAAAGGCGCAAATTCACCTCTCTGAGATAAATCATGGTGGAAGAGCCGTATGTGGTGGTCAGATATAAACCCTTGAACCATTTCAGAAATTCCTCGTTAGAGGCGTAGGCTGTCTGAGGGAAGTTAAAGAAACGATCCCTTATGGTATCGGGAAAAGTGTATCGCAATGTCGGGATAAACGATGTGCCTGACAGAACAGAGTCGCTAAGAGATTGATCAATGGAGGTAAAAACCTTACGCCCCAACAACTGCGCCGCAGTGGCATCGGTAAAATCCGACACCGAAAAATCGGACAGATAATTAGTTGAATAATTTGGCGTCTGTTTATTCAATTCATAAATCGACAATTCCAACGGCTCTACTTTTGAACCGAACCATGTGAAGTAATAGAGAATCAGCGCCAGAGAATCCGCCTGCGGCTGATAGGCGATGTCGGGAAATACATATCCTTCGGGAGCAGCAAACTGGATTACCAGTTCGGCTTTGGTAGCTCCATATTTCGCGCTGTAATAGTTACCCAACAACATTGAAAGCGAATCGGAGCATTGCGCCGAGATTGCCTCTATATGATAATTCTCCGAACGCACAATGAAAGTATCAACAATGACTGTGATAGCATCCTGCTCGGGACGAATGGATAACCCCACCGTATCATCAGTCTGACATGCCAAACAACCTGCTGCCACTGCAGCGGCAATAATAAAATGATAAAATTTCATGTAACTCTATTTTCGTTTTTTTTAGTGGAATAGTTACTGCTTTCAAACGAATGAACAATACTATTCGTCATATCCAATTCGCCGACAAAGGTACTTATAAGTTTTATATAAGGGGGCTTCTAAAAATTAGATTTTTCAAGGCTTGCCATTGAGGTAAAAGCGGAGTTTACTAACGTAAATGAGCATTTTACCGAAAGAGCGTAACGCAGAAAAAGCAATTTTTAG
>JAISXJ010000035.1 GCA_031270565.1 Prevotellaceae bacterium | reverse complement strand
TTGGGATGGATACAAATGGCAACCGGTGGGAGAACCCTATGTCCCTTATACAATCATTCCTGCGCCAACGTGTTTGCCTACACTTCCTGATTTGCGCATGACTGTATACAATCTTGGCGTGGATGCGGCAAAACTTAATGCCGATTATCCGGGACTTTCCCCTGCCAAACAGCAGATAGCATATCAGGCAAACAATACTTTGATTGAAACTGACGCCACTGTTTTGGGCGACCTCTATCAATGGGGACGTATGAGAGACGGACACGAAAAACGTAACAGTTCAACCTATCCAGGACCTCTTACTCTGCCTGATGAGGTGGATGATAATGGTCAGCCAAAAGCGGGAAAAGGTCAAGGACAGTTTATTCTGGTGCCTGAGGATGGTGTTAATGATTGGTACAAACCCCGAAACAACACTCTTTGGGGTAACGGTCAGGTAGCTGGTTATAACTTTGGTTCTGCTGATGGCGGCGCTGTGCCGGGTTCTGGAGGATATTATCAAAAACCTGTTAAAACTGTCAATGACCCTTGCCCTCTCGGTTGGCGTATTCCTACTCAGGACGAATGGGAGCGGCTCCTTAATTATGGCTGCGGCGCTCCTCAAATTGCTATTGGCGATTCTGTTTCTATTGCTTCTTCAGAGTACTATAAATCTCTTAGCTCTTTGACCAACGGCATCACAAACGCTCCTCTGACCTGGGTTCGCATTAAGGAAGGTAAGGCATTTGCCGGCACTTTGGCTACCGGCTACCAAAGCGGTTACGCTATATATGAAACAGATGTATGGACTGCCGCAGCAATAGGTTATAAAGACGGTACAAATAACCTTTACGACCCTGCTGCCCCCGAGCCTATCCTCTTCCTTCCCATCAATGGGTTTCACAATCGCGTCACTGGTATGTTAGACAACATCGGTAACACCGGACACTACTGGAGTAGTACAGTTTCCAACGCCAGCACTTATTACCCAACCATCCAAAGGTACGAACTTTTCTCCGTCCTAACCGGCAGCCGCGCGTACGGCTTTGGCGTGCGGTGCGTGAAAGAATAATTGTCCTGAACACAGATTTTAGAATTACGAATTGAGAAACAACTAAACTCTAAACTCTAAAAAAATATTGTTCACTATTCGTTATTAACTATTCACTGCCAACTATGCCGAGTCGCGCAAAACGACTAAATTTATTGAATGATTTTGTGATGGACTGTGATTAAATATGTCTGTCTAAAAATCAAAGTTCCAGACCAAACAGAAAAGCCCCGCGAGGGGCTTTTTCTTTTAATGAAGGAATTAAGAAATGAATAACGCAGTTCCGCAGGGACAAATCTCTGTGTAACTCTGTGAAACCTCTGTGCTTCTCTGTGAAATTCAGCAGCGAGAGTAGCCAAGTTTTCTTATTGCACGGAGTTATACAGAGAACACACAGAGAGACACAGAGAAATAAAAGCCCTAAAAAAACATTGTTCACTATTCGTTATTCACTAATAACTAAAAACTACACTCTAATAACTAAAAAAAAGTATTACCTTTGCGGCCGATATTTCGATACGGAACAATTTGCCATTTTAGCTCAGTTGGTAGAGCAACGCATTCGTAATGCGTAGGTCTGGGGTTCGAGTCCCCAAAATGGCTCAGAAGCATCCAATCCCTGAAGCGGTTGGATGTTTATTTTTAATATTACGCCCTGCGTCTGCTTAACATTCATCACTTTTTGCTTACCTTTGCGGGGCGAATTTTGGCGCACAGGTCGCCGATTGAAACGCTTTAGTCTAATTTTATTACATTTTATAATACAGAATTTTATGTCAAAAGTAACTGTTGTAGGGGCTGGAAATGTTGGCGCTACGTGCGCCAATGTTTTAGCTGTTAACGAGGTGGCAAATGAGGTTATACTCATAGACATCAAGGAAGGTCTTGCCGAGGGCAAGGCAATGGATATTATGCAAACGGCGCAACTGCTTGGGTTCGACACCGTCGTAAAGGGTGTTACCAATGATTACGCGCAGACCGCCAATTCTGATGTGGTGGTTGTTACTTCGGGTTTGCCCCGCAAGCCGGGTATGAGCCGCGAAGAACTTATCGGCGTCAATGCAGGCATTGTAAAAAGTGTTACTCAAAGCATTTTAAAGTATTCTCCAAATACTATTCTGATCATTGTGTCCAATCCGATGGATCCGATGGCGTATCTTTCACTAAAAACACTTAAACTGCCACGTGAACGCGTCATTGGTATGGGGGGAGCGCTGGACAGTTCTCGTTTTAAATATTTTATCAGTCAGGCGCTTAACTGCAATGCCAACGACGTGGACGGATTAGTTATCGGAGGACACGGCGATACCACTATGATACCGCTTGCGCGTTTAGCCACCTACAAAGGCATCCCCATAACGACGCTTTTGCCTGTTGCAAAAGTTGAGGAGATTACACAATCGACGATGGTTGGCGGCGCAACGCTCACAGGCTTGTTGGGAACATCGGCTTGGATGGCGCCCGGAGCTGCCGCATCACAGGTTGTGGAGTCGATTGTTAAAGACCAAAAGAAAATGATTGTGTGCGCTGCCTATCTGGATGGTGAATACAATATGAAAGACATCACCATCGGTGTTCCGGTAATTATCGGGAGAAAGGGCATTGAACGCATCGTGGAACTGGATTTGAATGTTGAAGAAAAAGCCAAACTGACTGCCAGCGAAGCGGCTGTTCGCGCTACCAATAAAATTCTGTCTGATATGAATCTGATTTGATATTCAAATCGGATTCATACCTTGTTTATTATTGTTATAACTGCATTATTTTTATGTCATTACAATGCGGAATAGTCGGGTTGCCCAATGTCGGCAAGTCCACCCTGTTCAACTGTTTGTCAAAAGCCAAAGCGCAGTCGGCAAATTTCCCGTTTTGCACCATAGAGCCGAATGTTGGCGTCATCACCGTTCCTGATGAGCGGCTGGGCAACCTCGCCTCAATATGCAATCCACAACGTGTTATTCCGACTACTGTGGAAATTGTTGATATTGCGGGCTTGGTAAAAGGCGCCAGCAGGGGAGAAGGACTTGGTAACAAGTTTCTGGCAAATATTCGCGAAACCGATGCCATCTTGCATGTTCTGCGTTGCTTCGATGATGAAAACGTGGTGCACGTTGACGGGGCAGTTAATCCCGTTCGAGACAAGGAAATTATTGATACGGAATTACAGATCAAAGATTTGGAGACGATTGATAGTCGCATACAAAAGGTCTATAAACAGGCTCAAACAGGCGGCGACAAACAGGCAAAACTGGCCTACGATGTTTTGTCCAGACTTAAAACAGTTCTGGAACAGGGCAAAGCCGCCCGTACGGTTACATTCGATACAAAAGATGAACAAGCCATTGCGCACGATCTCTTTCTGTTGACAGCCAAGCCTGTTATGTACATCTGTAATGTGGATGAAAGTTCGGCAGTATCGGGCAATAAATATGTGGAGATGGTGCAGGCGGCTGTCAGCGGAGAACGCGCAGAGGTGTTGGTGGTTGCCGCAAAGATTGAAGCGGAAATTGCCGAACTGGAAACATACGAGGAACGACAACTGTTTCTCTCGGAAATGGGTTTGGCAGAATCGGGCGTAGCAAGGCTTATTAAGGCGGCATACAGTCTGTTACGGCTGAAAACATTTTTGACCGCAGGGGCAGATGAAGTACGCGCATGGACATTTGTGGATGGCTACAAGGCTCCGCAATGCGCAGGCGTGATACATTCCGATTTTGAAAAAGGATTTATCCGAGCCGAAGTCATCAAGTATAATGACTTTATCGCTTTGGGGTCGGAAACGGCATGCAAAGAGGCTGGAAAATTAAGTGTTGAGGGTAAAGATTACACCGTGCAGGATGGTGACATCATGCACTTTCGATTCAACGTGTAATTTTTTCAGATACGCGTTACGTTCTCAGAATTGATAGGAAAAAATGACGCCACAAGTGTAGTAACCGTCAACCCATTGTGATATTTGTTTTCCCCTGTCAGTGAAAGGAAAACCATCGAGATTAGTCTCAACATTTTCGATGAGAGCAAAACGGTATGACAGTTCCAGACCAAGTTGCAGACCGTTGCCCAAATCAAACAAGTATCCGCCTCCGATAGGAAGAACGGGCGTAAAAGTATTCAGGTTCCGTACGGAGTGCTCAGTTAAATTTTCAAAAACAATTTTGCTGTATGTGCAGGCGCCGCCCGTATAAATATACAAACCAAGTTCCGGATTGATATTGTAGAGCGGTCGAAACTCCGCAACAATAGAGGGTTCTACAATCCAAGATTTGAATGCATAATTTTTTCGCAATCCGGACAGTCTGCCTCCAAGTACGCTGTAACGCAAACGAAAAGGACTTATGCCCAGGGTATGCCGATATCCCAATTGTCCGTAAAATTGCATATTATTGGTTGACCCTTGCCCAAAAAAGGAACTTGTTTCAATATCGCCAAAATAGTAGGTGCTACCAATATTGACAAGCAAACCGCCGGAGGCTTCAACGCCATACAGACCGTGTTTATATTGCCCTGAACTAAAAACTGAAACAAAAATAATAGAAATAACACATAAAAACTTTTTCATAAGACTTTTGTTTTGAAAGATGGCGGCAAAGGTAATACTTTTTTTTGTAATAGAGTATCATACAGCTTAAAATATTCGTATAAAAATATATAACAACATAACATGAAATATATTGGAGCGCATGTCAGCGCATCGGGAGGGGTTGAAAATGCCCCCCTTAATGCTTATCAGATCGGGGCAACGGCATTTGCACTGTTCACTAAAAATCAAAGACAATGGGCAGCCGCGCCGTTAACAGAACAGTCAATAGAACTGTTTAAGGAGCGTTGCACGGCATTTGGATATTCTCCTAAGCAGATTTTGCCGCACGACAGTTATTTGATTAATCTTGGTACGCCGGAAAAAGATGGACTTGAAAAATCCCGTGCAGCCTTTCTTGATGAATTGCAACGCTGTGAACAGCTTGGACTGGACAGACTGAATTTTCATCCGGGAGCACATCTGAATAAAATGTCGGAAGATGATTGTCTGAAACGTATAGCCGAGTCTGTCAACTGGGGGTTGTCAAAGACAAAAGGGGTGATTGCGGTTATTGAAAATACCGCAGGTCAAGGTTCAAATGTCGGATTCCGGTTTGAACATTTGCGTGCAATCATTGACAGGATTGACGATAAACAGCGCGTTGGAGTGTGCATAGACACGTGTCATGCCTTCGCAGCGGGATACGAATGGCGTACCAGAGACGATTACGAACAAACATGTAAACAATTCGACGGGATTGTCGGATTTTCGTATCTCAAGGGATTGCATTTGAATGACTCGAAAAAAGACGTCGGATCGCGCGTTGACAGACATCATTCACTTGGCGACGGCGTTATCGGTTTGCAACTTTTTAAATTCATTATGACCGATTCCCGATTCGACGGGATGCCTCTCATTCTCGAAACACCCGATGAGACCCGCTGGGCAAAAGAGATTGCACTGCTGAAGACTTATTCAGAACTTTCACCTGTATCCGTACAATAAAAAACGCCTTTTAAAGTTTTCGTTATATTGCAAAAATGATGAAAAAGTGGATTGAAATTTACAGATCTCTGTTTTTAAGAGTGGCGCAAATGGTCATAAGCATTGACGAAGCGTGGCGTACGCTGGCTTCGGAACAGCAAAAACCGCGACAGTTTCAGAAAGAGTTTGTGCTTCCGTTTGTTGCGTTGTGTGCGGTTTTGACATTTATCGGAGACCTGTTTGATACACATGCCAACAGAATTGTGCTGGGAATGGTGCATGCGCTTTTTTGTGCCATATCGCTTCTGGGCGGCTTTTGGATTTCGCGTTTTATCTGTCAAAAAACAACGGCGCATTACTATAACATTCAACTGGACGACGTACAGACCGATAAAATTGTCGGATACTCTTTTGCGGTGGTTATGGCGTTAAATGGTGCGCTGTCTCTTTTCCCGGGGCTGTTTTTTCTGTCGTTTCTGGTTTTGTATGTAATTTATATGCTGTGGATGGCTGCTGCAACCATTGTCGGAATGGATGAAGAGAACAGAGGAAAATTTTTGATAATCAATTCCCTGTCCATCATCGGTTCGCAACTTGTGATACAGAAATTACTTGACATTCTAATACCAAACGTATAAGAGATGATTACGCGATTTTTAGCTACTTTTGTGCCGGAATAATCAGGTATGTTTTTTCCGAAAGATATTCAATATAGAGAAATAATTATGATAAAACGACTTATTCTTGCCTTGTGTGTTGTAACGCTGGCTTGTGGCTGCAAGGAAGATTTTTCTGTCTGGAAAGAGGCAAATGTTGCTTGGTTGGAAGCAAATAAGGCAAATTTAGGACAGGATGACGATATAGTTAAAAGCTTTATCTCGCCAACAGGGCTTCAATGTGAAATTTATCATCGAGGTTACGGACAGACGCCCAAAACGGCGTCGTATGTGTATCTCACCTATTCCGGATGGCTGATAGACGGTACTCGCGTTGAGCATATACAGGAACAGTGGGTAACTGTCAGCGACTTGATTGCCACGTGTTCTTTCTGGCGAGAAATACTGCCGGAGATGCCACAGGGATCGCGTTTAAAAGTTTATGTACCCGAATCGCTTGGGTATGGTGAAGCGGGTACAAAAAGCATATCTGCATTTGTTACGCCTCCTTATTCCACACTGATTTTTGACATCGAAATTCTTGATGTCTCACAAGTTGATCCCTCAACTATTTGACAAAAATGAATAGAAATGGGAAATTGATAGCGCTTTTTATCTTTTCCGCATTTGCGGTAAGTGCACAGGGTTATGAGTTGGAAGATGTTCCGAATGTCAAACTTACGTGTGCCTCGTGTTTTGTAACAAATCCCGATGCTATACTGTCGAGCCATACCGTTGAGGCGCTGAATAGGCAGTTGTCGCAACTGGAATCGCAGGTTGGGGTAGAGGTGGCGGTGGTAGTGGTAAAATCCATTGGATACAACGACTATACCGATTTTGCCTACCGCCTGTTCAATCATTGGGGAATAGGCAAAAAAGGCAGTAATACCGGCTTGCTGATACTGTTCGTTTTTGATGAACGCGCTGTTAAAATTGAAACAGGTTACGGACTTGAAGGGCTTTTGCCGGATGGCGTTTGCAGCCAAATTCTGAACGAAACCATGTTTCCTCTCTTTAAAAAGGGAGACTATGACGGCGGATTTCTGGCAGGCATTAACAGGATTGTCTCCATACTGACCTCCGATAAAGCATCCGCCGAACTATTATTGAACCAACATTCCGACAGGGTGCGTTATGGTAATCTGCTGTCAAACTATCTGATTGTTGGTTTTTTGCTGTTGATTATATTGGCATGGCGTGCTTTTTACGTATTCAACTGGCAGCCGACAGCCGCAAATAATGTTCGCTATACTCACGTAAAAGGCATTTGTACGCTGGCGCTGCTGTTGGGAATAGCCTTTCCGTTGCCCATTCTGCTGTTCTACATTTTTCTGTGGATAAAACGGCGTAACATTCGCCGCAAAAGTTTTGCCTGCACACACTGCCATAATGTCATGCATCTTTTGACGGAAAAGGAGGAAGACGCCTATCTCAAACGGGAACAGCTCAAAGAAGAAGAGTTAAAATCTGTTGACTATGACGTGTGGCTGTGCGGCGCCTGTGCTCATACGGAAGTGTTGCCCTACGTCAATATGAACAGCAAATACGGCATCTGTTCGGCATGTCGGGCAAAGACCTATTATCTGAAACAGCATGTTATAACCCAACAGGCGACCACATTCCGCACGGGTCAGGGATGTCGTATCTACGTGTGCGCCAACTGTGGCAAGCGCGATGAGAAGATTTACGTCATCCCCAAAACGCCTCCTGTTGTCGTAGTTGGCGCAGGCGGACGATCCTCCGGCGGTGGCTTCAGTGGAGGCAGCTGGGGTGGCGGCAGTAGCGGCGGAGGCGGCGCGGGCGGACGTTTTTGAAAATATACGCGAATAAAAAAAGAAAAATTGTTTAATCCATAATTGTTTATACAAAAGATAACTATGAAAAAAGGAACTGTAATCTGGATTGTCATCGCAGCAGTTGTAGCGATGGTGATTGTTTGGGGTATTTCTGTACACAACAGAATAGTTGTTGCGGAAGAGTCGGTAACGACGCAATGGGCAAATGTTGAGAGTCAGTATCAGCGACGTACCGATTTGATACCCAATCTGGTGTCAACGGTCAAGGGCTATGCCGCCCACGAGTCACAAACACTTCAAGCAGTGGTTGATGCACGCGCCAAAGCTACGCAAACAACCATTGACCCCTCACATCTGACCGAAGCCGAAATGCAACATTATCAGGCGGTTCAGGGGGAAGTGAGTTCTGCTTTAAGCAGACTGTTGATGGTGGTGGAAAATTATCCCGACCTGAAAGCCAATCAGAATTTTCTGTCCCTGCAAAATCAACTGGAGGGTACTGAGAATCGTATCAGTGTAGAGCGGCAAAAGTTTAATGAGACGGTGAAAGTTTTCAATGCCATGATTCGGCGTTTTCCAAATTCGATTATTGCCGGTTATGGTCAATTCACCGTCAAAGCCTATTTTGCTGCCGATGCAGGTGCGGAAAAAGCGCCTGAGGTAACATTTTAAAGTGATTAATACACAAAAAAGCCGCTGTCAGGGTGGCATAAACCGTATGAAGAAAATTTGTTTTTTGTCTCTGTGTATCGCATTGGTTTGCGGGGCGTCGGCACAGCGTTTGGGTGGCATTGTTGGCGCCCAACTTACGACGCCCTTTCCGGTGGTAGGCGGATATAACGTTGATTTTAATGCCCGGTCAGGTGCAGGATTTCACGCCGGCGCACTCTTTGAGTGGGACATAACCGGTCGTTTCGGTGTGGATGTAGCGGCACAATATAGTCTGCGCAGCTACTCATTTAATCTGCATTATACGTCGGAGCCGACCACCATTTTTCACAGACAGCTCTATTATTTGGACATTCCCGTACATGCCTATTTGCGGATTCCTTTGTCGCAGGGGATTGTTCTTGCGCCTTTTGCGGGAGCGTCATTCAGTCTTGGCTTGCATGGAAAAGACATGGCATGGCTCGACAACGAAACACAAAAACCCGTTGGAAAAGAGACCTCCGAACTGTTCGGTAAAGACAAGCGACTGACGCGGGCAGAGATTGCCGGAGATGTGGGGGTTGCTCTCAAATACAAAAATTATCAATGGCGTGCGAGTTATGCTCTGGGATTGAACAACCTGACAAAGCAAGACTTCGACTGGTATATTGCACTGAACAGTAAACAGAGCAAATATCTGTTTGACGGCGTATTTAAACTGTCGTTTGCCTATCTGTTTGACCTGAGGAAATAAAAAAACGCTCATACAATCGAAACGCCCCTGCGAGACCGGTTAGAGTGTCTCGCAGGGGCGTTGGCATTTTTTAATTTCGCTGTTCAGTTATTGACAGCCAATTTTTTTCAGTTCTGACCACCGCCAATATAGAAGCCCAGCGTAGCGCCGAAATAATGGAATGTTTCCCCAACATTTGTACCGCCATAGTTGTATGCAAGGGTTAAACGAAAATGCGCAACATCAAAACCTGCGCGAAGCAACGCACCAAAATTGGAATTTCCTCCACCATCGACTCCGGAGTTATTCCCACTTACGCCTCCAATGTGGCAAATACCCAGTCCAAGACCTGCAAAAGGACGGAATTTGTTGTTGGTAAAGTAATAGTCCCCCGTGAGCAGATAGGAAGAACTCATCTTTAGACTCACGTTGTTCTCATTTGCTCCACCAAACAATGAACCTTCCCAACGCAGACCAACTGCTATCGGAAGAGACACATATTCAGTCAATTCAAATCTCGGCTCAGCATAAAATAAAACTCCGCCATTAAGACTTGGCGTAAATGGTAAACCGTAACCAATACCACCATCTACACGGAACGGACTAAACCCCTGAGCTTGAGCTGACAATGCAACTCCACAAATAAATACTGTAGCAAATAGTAATTTCTTCATAATACAATTAATTTAGTTGTTTGAAAATATAAAAAATAAATAAAACCATATCGAATGATATGTCTTTGTGAGAATACGATATAATGTTGTGTAACACAATTAAGTATGATTATATCATGTAATTGTCGCCACAAAGATACAATATTTATTTCTATACTGATATTTTTGGGGGTTAATTCTTTTTTTATCATTATTGTTCGGCAAAAAAAGTGTACCTTTGCAAGCAAATTTGTGTAAAATGTATTATTGCTAAATGAATAAACAAAAGACATCCGTCACAAAAAGGGTAAAAAGGTGGCGTTTCAGATATAAGCTGTTTATCCTGAATGAAAGCACTTTGGAAGAAGTATTTCATGTGAAGTTGTCGCGATTATCGGTGTTTATCTATGCCGTGTTGTTGGTTATAGTTACTTTCACTGTTATCTCGCTGTTAATTCTCCACACGCCGCTCAAATACTTTTTGCCCGGAGCATCCGACATGGTTTTGCGCAGTGAACTGATTACAGAGACGGTACGCGTCGATTCTCTGGCACAGCATCTGCATTTACAGGCAACACAGATGGAGGTGATGAAAGCAATTATAAGCGGGAATATTCCCATAGATTCTGTCATGCCGACGGATTCAGTGAAATGGGAGACATGGGAACGCTTCTCTCTTGACTATTCCGAGCGCGAAAAAGCCTTTTGTGAAACTTTTGAACAGGAAGAAAAATACAATTTAAGCCTCATATCCGACACACACGGACAAAAGAACGATGGCGACATATTTTTCCGTCCGGTACAGGGTACGATTCAAGAAACGTTTGACCCCAAGAAACAGCGCTACGGTCTTGTGATTGCCACCGCTGCCAATCGTCCCGTACTCTCCGTACTCAAAGGGGTAGTGGTCATGACGGCAAGTACGGTGAACGATGGATATATCATTGGCGTACAGCATGAAAATGGGTACATATCCATTTATAAACGTGTTTCTCAGCTGTTGAAAATCACCGGAAGTCAGGTAAATGCCGGTGAAAGCATTGCCATCATAGCGCCTGCCGACAACAATAGCAGCACATCGCAACTTCACTTTGAACTCTGGCAGCACGGACAGGCTATCAATCCCGCAAACATGATTATTTTCTGATAATAAATGCCATTAATGACCCCTCAAACATCCAGACAAACCATTGCTCTTTTGGGATCTACAGGCTCCATCGGCACGCAGACTCTTGATGTCGTAGCTGCCCACGCAGACCTGTTCGAGATATACGCCCTGACCGCCAACAACAACGTCGAACAGTTAGTTGCGCAGGCGCGGGTCTTTCTGCCGGAGGTAGTTGTCATTGCCAATGAAACGCACTATCACACCCTCAAGCAGGCGTTAGATGATTTGCCGATAAAGGTGTTTGCCGGCGCTGACGCCATTGCGCAGGTAGCGGCAATGGATGCGGTTGACATTGTGCTAACGGCAATGGTCGGGTATGCGGGGCTGAAACCGACTATTGCTGCCATCAAAGCCGGCAAACGTATTGCACTGGCTAATAAGGAGACGCTTGTCGTGGCAGGGGAGTTGATTGTACAGTTGGCAGAACAGTATCAAGCGACTGTTTTGCCGGTTGATTCGGAACACAGCGCCATTTTTCAATGTCTTCTCGGAGAACGCCATACCGACGTGGAAAAAGTGATACTGACGGCGTCAGGCGGACCTTTTCGCCGGATGAATGTCGAACAGCTTGCTTCTGTAACCGCCGCTCAGGCGCTCAATCATCCCACATGGACAATGGGCGCCAAGATAACGATTGATTCGGCGTCGATGATGAATAAGGGTTTTGAGGTCATCGAAGCCAAGTGGCTCTTCGGACTCACTGCCGAACAGATTGATGTGGTGGTGCATCCGCAGTCCATTATTCATTCGATGGTGCAGTTTTGTGACGGCAGTATAAAGGCGCAGCTCGGCGTGCCGGATATGAAGATGCCGATACTCTATGCGCTGCTGTATCCGGAACGTAGAGATTTGCCGTTTCAACGGCTGAACTTTGCCGATTATCACACGCTTACCTTTGAACAGCCCGACGTCAAACGGTTTCGCAATTTGGGATTGGCTTTTGAGGCGATGCGACTTGGCGGCACAATGCCATGTGTGCTTAATGCCGCTAATGAGGTTGTTGTGGAGGCTTTCTTGCAGGGAAAGATCGGTTTTTTGCAAATGAGCGACATTATTGAGCAGACCATGCAGAAAATGCCGCATACAGTTTCCCCGAATGTTGAGGACTATGTGAACTGCGATTTTGAAACCCGCCGTCTGACGCGGGAAATCGCCGGACACAACGTGCTGCAGACAAATGAAAAAAACAATCACCTGTAATTTTCATACGGCTGATAACTATTGCCGAATTGTTGCAGGTTATCTATTTTGTTTCGCGCTTTTCGTGCGAGCAGTAACTCCCAACAACAAAAAGCCCCTCGCGGGGCTTTTTGTTTGCTGTCTTGAACTATGATTCTTTTGATTGAATGAATACTGTGATTTTTAGACAGACATATTTAATCACAGTCCATCACAAAAATCATTTAAAATCATAGTTCAGGACAATTATTACTTCACACACCGCACGGAAAAGCCGTGTCCAAGATATGGGCTGGCTGCGGTCGTTATTACTAAGTTATAGGAGATGGCTGCGGCATAAACATTAACCGTACTGTGCCAATAGAAGCCAGTTTTGCCGACATCCAGTATGCTACCGTTCAGACAGTGGCGATATCCGCCAGCAGGCAGGAATAAGAGAGGCTCGGGGGCATCGACGTCGTGAAGGGATTTTGTTGCAAAAATCGAAGAAACATTGCCATCATTTAATCCAGCATAAACACCTCCAGTTGCTTTGGCTTCAGTCCATACCGAAGCCTCGTAAACAGCGTAACCGGAAGAAGTTGCGTTGGCTGTCCAACTGTTATCAGGAACACATTTGCCGGAGGCGCAAACAACAGGTATCCATGTTAAACCACTTGCAATAGCGGTGTGACCGGATACAGATGTGCCAAAATCACCGCCAGCAGTTTCAGGAGCGCCACAACCATAATCACTAAGCCGTTCCCATTCATCCTGTGTGGGAACACGCCAACCGTCAGGGCAGGGATCGTATTGGCTTTTGACAGGCTTCTGGTAGTATCCACCGCCGGTTTTTGCGATAGCGCCACCATCAGCAGAATTAAAATTATGACCAATTGCCTTCCCGTTACCCCAGAGAGCATTTGGGGCAGGATTTGATCCTGTGTACCAGTCAGAATTGTTAGTATAGTAAAATTTCTCGTCAATGGGTATTGTAGCTGACGGTCCTGAGACAGCATTGTCTGTTCCGTTATAACGGAGGTAATCCGGTATCTTTACGGCGTGTCCGATATCTGGACGTCCCCATTGAAAAAATCCGCCGTAAACAGTGGCATCAGTAGTGCTAAAAGCATTGGTAGCCAGATATGCCATCTGTTTCTTGGGCGTGTCGTAAGCAGGGTTCGCGCCAAGATTGTATGGGGCAAAGGTTATGGAATGTTCAGGCTTGCCGATTTTGTTCCATTTGTTGCCGTCCCAAACATAAATGCCTCGTCCGGACATATCAATACTGTTCATTTGGGATACTTCCAGTTTGAGACAAGCATTTGTGTTGTAAACAACGGTGCCGGCGAGGTCGGTATTGGCATCCTGCTCGGCGGTTATACCGATTAATTGATTGGCAGGAATATGCGTCAGTTTGTCTAAATAGACATTCGAGAGCAGCAGCCCGCCTTTGGTCGTACTGTTCAAATCAAGCACAGTGCCTGCCTTAGGCGGGTCGCCACCGCCAATAGTTACCTGCGCCGTAGCATAATTGGCGACGCTTAAAAATGCTGCTGCGAGGGCAGCGAAAAGAAATTGATTAGTTTTCATAAAAAATACGTTTTAAGTTAATTAATTGATAAATATAGTAATACATAAATTAAGTTGTTAGTTATCAGTTTTTCTACCCCTCGTTTGTAACGAGGGGTAAATGGTAATCTCGTTTGCAACGAGACAGGTCGTTAAAAAACGACCGACCAATAACTCCTCGTCAGAGACGAGGAGCAGTGAACCACAGATTACAAATCTGCGGTAGCAGGGTAACGAGGGGAAGTGAAATTCCGTGTAAATCCGTGTAATCTGTGGCTAAATTACTTTTTTTCTGAAAACTGAAAACTGAAAATTTGGTCTTCAAACGACAAAATAATGTTTGTAAAGCATAAATAAGCATAAATAAATATAAATTACAAGAAATATCATTGAAAATATTTGCAGATAGAAAAAAATGCACTACTTTTGCCACGTGTTTTTCATGGTATTAGATTTAAGGTTAATAAAAAGATTGGGTTGCTGTGGAGCAACCCCTTCTTGTTTTTAGAGGATATGGTTTGACGGGAAGTTATCAAAAAAACGGGTATGCCTCGGAAAAATGTGAATCCCCGCTATTTAATAATAAAAAAAAAGCTGCCTGATTTTTGGGGCAGCTTCTTTAAAAATAGGATTCAAGATTGATTTTCAATCGTTTTATTCTTCAGCAACAACATGCAGGTTAATTATGGCATTTGCTTCTTTGTGCAATTTCACCGTTGCCGTATAATCGCCAACTTCTTTAATGGTCTCTTTGATGGTAATAAGTTTGCGGTCAATCTCAAAGCCTGCCTTTGCCAGTGCATCAGCAACCATAATTGTATTTACCGAACCAAAAATTGTACCCGAGCTGCTTGTTTTTGCTCCAATGGTGAGCGTTATGCCCTCTATTTTCTGAGCTATGCCTTCTGCGTCTGCCTTGATTTTAGCCAGCTTATGCGCCCGTTGTTTCAGGTTTTCGGCTAAGACTTTCTTTGCCGACTCACTGGCAATCACCGCTTTTCCTGTCGGAATCAGAAAATTACGTCCATAACCGTTTTTCACTGTAACAATATCATCCTTGTAGCCCAAATTGACTACGTCTTCTTTTAAAATGATTTCCATAATGTCAGTCCTTATAATAGATTATTTCATCAAATCGGTTACGTATGGCAGCAAAGCCAAATGACGTGCACGTTTAACTGCCTGAGCAACTTTACGTTGGTACTTTAACGATGTACCTGTAAGGCGACGCGGCAAAATTTTGCCCTGTTCATTTAAAAACTTCTTCAAAAATTCGGGATCTTTGTAATCAATGTACTTGATGCCGCTTTTTTTGAACCGACAATACTTTTTCTTCTTGTTATTGACTGTTGTGGGAGTCAAATAACGAATTTCCGGATTGTTTGTCATAAACTAACCTCCTCTTTTTTTTCTGTTGCCGGAGCAACGGGTGCAACATTCTGCCTGTTTTTAACCCGCTTTGAGGCATATTCCAAGGCATGCTTGTCTAAACGAAACGTCAAAAAACGCATAACACGTTCATCGCGACGATACTGTATTTCCAGCGTTTCAACAAGTGTCGGCGCACCGCTAAACTGTAACAACGCATAGAAACCGGAGGATTTTTTCTGAATGGGATAAGCCAACTTCTTCAATCCCCACAACTCCACATTCTCAATCTTGGCGCCATTTTGCGCCAACAGATTTTTGAATTTTTCTACTGCTTCCTTCATCTGTGCATCAGACAAAACGGGAGTTAAAATGAAAGCAGTCTCATAATGATTTTCCATAAAAATAGATAAAACTTTTTGTTTGTAAGTAACTCGTTCAGCTTCCTTAAAAGCGGCTGCAAAGGTAATACTATTTTTTTATTCTGCAAATATTTTTTACCGACGGATAATTCCGCAGATTCAAGTAGCCAATGCAACTTTTTTCTCAACCTCTGTCAAGGCGCTTGCTGTCGTGGTGTGATACCCTGCAAAATTTGCACATAAGACCGGAGTAAACGCATTTATGTAACTCCGTCTTTCAGTGCAGTATGCGAAAAGTAAGTTCTTTGAGCAATTGATAGCCATTGGTGGTTGAGGTTGTTTCAAAGCCCTTACTTTTGGCGTCGGCAATGCGGATAAGATGAATGATTTCGATGAGTTTGTCCTCGCTATAATGCTGTATCGCTGTCTGATTGTCGCGCAAAAGATAGGGATGAATTTTGAGTATCGCCGCCGCACTTTCGAGAGTGTGTCCGGAGGGATGCTCTTTTGCAGGCTTTTGCAGGTAACGCAGATGTAACGTGGTTACAAAATAACTGAACAGAACAGGCAGCAGTTGATGAATGGTGAGTTGTTTGTCGTTGTTGCCGACATATTCCACAATACGGTTGGCAAGAAGAATATTGCGCGTGCCGATTGCCCTGCAAAACTCAAAGGCATTGTAGTTTTTGCTGATGCCGATGTTACGTTCCACCAGTTCGGGGGTGATACGGTTGTTGTCGTTGGGTAAAATAATCTTGAGTTTATTAATCTCATTGACAATGCGCGACAGGTCTGTCCCCAGAAAGTCGGCAAGCATGTTTGCCGCTTTGGAGTCAACAACAAGCCCGATACTCTTTGTATAGGACGTTATCCATCCCGCCACCTGATTGTCATATATTGGCGGCGTTTCATACAGAAGTCCCACATTTCCGATGTGTGAGGCGACTTTTTTGCGCTTGTCAAGTTTACCGTGCTTGTAGCAAAATGTCAGAATCGTCGATGTTAACGGCTTTTGCAGATAGTAAATCAGGTTATCAATATCACGAAGTTCCTGCGCCTCTTTGACGATAATGACCTGATAGGGCGACATTACCGGATAGCGTCTGGCAGCCGAAATAATTTGGTCGATGGCGCTATCTTTCCCAAAGAAAACGGTTTGATTCAAATCCTTTTCGTCTTCGGAAAGAATATGCTGTTCGATATAATTGGAGATTTGATCAATATAATAATCGGTTTCTCCACAGAGAAAATAGATTGGACGATATACTTTTCGCTGTAATTCGGCGATGATCTGTTCAAACGTGATGCCGCTGCTTTTTGCCATAACGGTATAAATAAAAGATTGAAAAAACGTCCCAAAGGTAATGCTTTTTTAGTGAATAGTGAATAACGAATCGTGAATAATGTTTTTTTAGAGTTTAGAGTTTAGTTATTAGAGTGTAGTTTTTAATAAAAAATATTTTTGCGTGCTTGTGCCGCAAGTCGCTGACCTGCGGTTATGAAGATGTTGCCCTGCAGGCAGTCTGGGAAGCCAAAGGCAGGACTTTTTATCGTTTTCTAATTGCACAACGGGTATTCACTAATAACTACACTCTAATAACTAAAAACTACACTCTAATACAAGCGATAGCG
>JAISXJ010000034.1 GCA_031270565.1 Prevotellaceae bacterium | reverse complement strand
GCACCGCACGGCAAAATTATAAAAACAGACGTGAGCATTGCCAAAAACTATCTCTCAAAGCTTGAACTGTCGGAACTCAACGAAATCGTTACGATGTATCTCGACTATGCCCACCGTCAAGCGCGAAAATATGTCCCGATGACAATGGAGGACTGGAAAACAAAATTAGACGTTTTCCTGAAACTGAACGATGAAGTAATCGGCGACGGCATCGGCAGGGTAACGCACGAAATAGCCAAAGCCTTTGCCGAAAGCGAGTTTGAAAAATATCGTGTCATTCAGGACAAAGACTATGTGTCCGATTTCGACAGACTGGTGGAACAGGTAAACAGTCCGGAGCATCCATAAAACGGACGAAATAGCTGATTTTAGGCGTGTTTGATGTGAGATACTATAAATTTATCACTACTGTCCGATTCGGCGTTAAATTATTAATCAAAAAGATGTACCTTTGTGCCGAGAATTTTGTGGAAGGATTTGATTGCTTGCAACCACACGAAAAAATGCTAAAAACAACCTTCGGTGTTTTTGCCTCAATATTGAATCCGTTATTTTTATAACATCACTCTCTGAATTGAATATTCAGATAAATAATTAAACAACATGAGTTATTTATTTACATCAGAATCTGTTTCTGAAGGTCATCCCGACAAAGTGGCTGACCAAATTTCCGATGCGTTGCTGGATGAATTTCTGGCGCGTGACCCCAAATCGAAAGTAGCATGCGAAACTTTTGTTACAACAGGATTGGTGGTACTTGGCGGCGAAGTCAATTCTTCGGCGTATGTTGATGTACAGGAAACGGCGCGACGGGTTATCAATCGTATCGGCTACACCGATAGCGCCTATATGTTCAGTGGCAATTCGTGCGGTGTGCTGTCAGCTATTCACGAACAGTCGCCTGACATTAATCGTGGAGTTGATCGTCGTGAGCCTCAGGAACAGGGGGCAGGCGATCAAGGCATGATGTTTGGATATGCCTCAAATGAAACGGCGAATTTCATGCCGCTTGCTCTTGATTTATCGCATCAGTTGCTTCTCGAACTGGCTGTCATTCGACGGGAGAGAACACAGATGACCTACCTGCGACCCGATTCAAAAGCGCAGGTAACGCTTGAATATAACGATGACGGCACGCCTCATCGGGTGCATACCATTGTGGTATCAACTCAGCACGACGAATTTATTATGCCTTCCGCAACGCTTTCTCAGGAGCAGGCTGATGCGCAAATGGTGGCTACCATTCGTCGGGACGTGGAGACGATACTTATTCCGCGCGTGTTGAAAAATAATCCTGCTGTGGCGCACTATTTCGATGTGTCGTACAATCTGTATGTTAATCCCACCGGTAAATTTGTGATTGGCGGTCCTCATGGTGACACCGGTTTGACGGGGCGAAAAATTATTGTTGATACTTATGGAGGCAAGGGAGCACACGGCGGTGGCGCATTTTCGGGAAAAGATGCCTCCAAAGTAGATCGTTCGGCGGGCTATGCTATGCGGCATATTGCCAAAAATCTGGTGGCTGCCGGTGTGGCTGACGAGGTATTAGTACAGGTGGCTTATGCTATTGGCGTGGCAGAGCCTGTCAGTTTGTATGTAAATACCTTTGGCAGATCGCATGTTGCTCTCAACGACAGTCAGATTGCCGAAAAAGTGTTGCAACTGTTCGACCTCCGTCCGTACGCCATTGAAGAACGTTTGAAATTGCGTTATCCGATTTATTCCGAAACGGCTGCTTACGGACATTTCGGGCGTACACCGAAACGGGTTACCAAAACTTTCAAATCGCTTTATGACAAAGAGCCGCTTTCTATTGACGTGGAATTATTTACATGGGAAAAACTCGACTATGTAACCCAATTGAAAACGCTTTTTGGATTATAATTATGCGAAGTATGGAGAAACTATTGTAAAGAACATACAAATTGAGCATTGCGGAGAAACAACGGTTGAAAAACCAACGTTTCTCCGCAATGGCATTTTACGGTTTTACGGCGTGCGCCTTGAACTTCTCGATGAGTAACGGTAAAATCCTGTGTACATCACCCACAATACCCACGTCTGCTACCTGAAAGATGGGCGCAAATTTATCCTTGTTGATGGCAACAATAAAATCCGCTTCTTCCATACCGGCGAGATGCTGAATGGCGCCGGAAATGCCACATGCCAGATATAAATCCGGACGAACGGTTTTGCCCGTTTGTCCCACTTGTCGGGCATGGTCAATAAGCCCTGCATCCACCATCGCCCGCGACGAAGATACCTCAGCCTTACTTCCCATTGCCTCTGCCAGGGCATACAGTTTGGTAAAACCGTCTGTCGTACCTATGCCGCGTCCGCCGGAGATAAGTATTTTGGCTTCGGTGATGTCAATTTTCCCCTTGTCATCCCTGACCGTCTCAATAAGGCGTACACGCGATTTTGACAGGTTAAACTGCGGTGCAAAAGGCGTTATCGTGCCTTTTCGTGATGCGTCTCGTGGCGCCCTGCGCATTACACCCGGACGTACGGTGGACATCTGCGGACGGTGTTCATCACAAATGATGGTTGCCATCAGATTGCCGCCGAATGCGGGGCGCGTCATGAGCAGGTTATTTGTTTCGGTATCAATTTCCAGTCCGGTACAGTCGGCAGTAAGCCCCGTCTTCAAACGCGCCGAGAGACGCGGTGCAAGGTCGCGTCCGATGGTAGTCGCTCCAAAAAGGACAGCGCCCGGCTTCACCGTATCAAGCGCCTGACTGACTGCCTGCGTATAGGGTTCCGTGAGGTAGTCCTTTAAACAAATATCATCGACCACAATCACCTCGTCAGCGCCGTATTCGATAAGGAGTTGCGCCTGCGAAGCGATGTTGTACCCCACAAGTAACGCTATCACCTTTTCGTGTACAAGGGCGGCTAATTCGGAGGCTTTGCCGAGCAGTTCGAGCGCGACAGGCTGTATAATGCCTTCGCGCTGTTCCGCAAAGACCAGAATATTTTTGTAGAATGATTTATCCATTGTTATAATATTCTATGTGGATTAAATAATGAATTTTTCCTGCAATTTGGAGAATATCAGGTCGGCGGCAGTTTCGGCGTCCACTTCAAAAAGTTCTCCCGCCTCTTTGGCGCCTTTAGTGAATGATTTCTTGACGCGCGTAGGCGACCCTTTCAAGCCCAGAGTGGCAGGGTCAGCCTGAATATCGGCAGCCGTCAGGATTTCCACCTGTCGGTCGTATGCGGTAACTATGCCGTTCACGCTCATATAACGCGCAGCATAACCCGACGCCAGCGCCGTGAAAAGACACGGCATATCAACGGATAAAAGCTGATAACCCTCTTCCGTTTCTTTTTTGACGGTTAATGTCTTTTTGCCGTCAAACTGAACATCGACAACGTATGTTATCTGAGGCAGGTCGAGAAGTTCGGCAATTTGCGGTCCTACCTGTGCCGTGTCTCCGTCAATAGCCTGTCTGCCTGCAATGATTAGGTCAAAGGGCAACTTTTTGAGCGCGGCAGCGAGGGCGTGAGAAGTGGCAAGTGTGTCGGCGCCGGCAAAGGCACGGTCAGTGAGCAGAATGGCACGGTCTGCTCCCATGGCAAACGCTTCTCTGAGCATACTGTCGGCTTGTGGAGGTCCCATTGTGATAACGGTAACGTGCGCCCCAAAGGCGTCTTTTAATGTGAGTGCAAGTTCCAGCCCGCCTTTGTCGTCGGGGTTCATAATGGATGGAACGCCGTCGCGAATAAGGGTACCGGTAGCCGGATTAATCTTTATTTCGGTCGTGTCCGGCACTTGCTTGATGCAAACAACAATATTCATAGTTTTTCTTTTTGAGTATTATTTCAATAACTGAGATGCAATGACCATCCGCTGTACTTCGGATGTACCCTCGTATATTTCGGTGATTTTGGCATCCCGCATCATACGCTCCACAGGATATTCGCGGGTGTAGCCGTAACCGCCGTGAAACTGGACGGCTTTTGTGGTCATCTCCATAGCTGTTTCTGCGGCAAAAAGTTTGCACATTGCCGCATCGGCAGAGTAGGGCAGTCCCTGATCTTTCTTCCACGCAGCGGCGCGAACAAGCAGACGCGATGCTTCTATTTTTGTCTTGAGGTCAGCCAGTTGAAACTGTGTATTCTGGAAAGCAGCTATTGACTTGCCGAACTGTTTCCGTTCCTTTGTGTAACGGACGGTCTCGTCCAGCGCTCCCTGAGCAATGCCAAGCGCCTGCGAAGCAATGCCGATACGTCCGCCGTCAAGCGTTTTCATCGCAATGCCAAAGCCCTTACCCTCTTTGCCGAGCAGATTGTCAGCCGGAATACGGCAGTTTTCAAAAATCAGTTCACAGGTGGCAGACCCCCGTATGCCGAGTTTCTGTTCTTTTTTGCCGATAGAGAAACCGGGCGTTCCCCTTTCAACAATAAATGTGGAAATGCCTTTGTTGCCGAGCGATTTGTCAGTCATGGCAAAGATAACGTAAACGTGGGCATAGCCGGCGTTGGTGATAAAGATTTTGCTGCCGTTGAGCGTCCAGCCGTCGCCTTCTTTGACAGCGGTGGTCTGCTGGGTAGCGGCATCGGTGCCGGCGTTGGGTTCGGTCAGTCCGAAAGCGCCAATCCATTCGCCTGAAGCCAGTTTTGGAAGATATTTCTGACGCTGTTCTTCCGTACCGTTTTCCAGTATCGGCGCCATGCACAGCGATGTGTGCGCCGAGAGAATCACGCCTGTAGTGGCGCATACACGCGACAACTCCTCTACCGCGATAGAGTAGAGTAGATTGTTACCTCCTGCGCCACCGTATTGCGTGGGAACAGGAATACCCATTAAGCCGGTCTTTGCCATTTTGGCTACGGTCTCTTCGGGGAAACGTTCATGCTCGTCAACTTCGGCAGCCAGAGGTTTCACCTCCTTATCAGCAAAAGCGCGAATCATTTGCAGGAACAGTTGTTCTGTTTTGGTGAGATTAAAATCCATTTCTTACCTGTTAATATTTTATTTATATGTTCAACTTAGCAGCGTTTTAAAATGATTGCCGTTCCCATTCCTCCGCCGATGCAGAGCGAGGCTAAGCCCAACGACTTTCCACTGCGGAGCAGTTCGTGTATCAGACTTACCGTGATACGGTTGCCCGATGCGCCAATGGGATGTCCAAGTGCGATTGCGCCGCCGTTGGGATTGGTGTGTTCATCTATCCATGAGCGCGACACCTGATGTTCGCTGCAAAGCTGTTTGATAACGCCAAGCGACTGCGCCGCAAAAGCTTCGTTTAACTCAATAACATCCATATCGGTCAGTTTGAGATGCGCTTTGTTAAGCGCGTTGGCGATTGCAGGCACGGGACCAAGACCCATCACTGCGGGGTCAACGCCACCTTGTCCTGTGGCGATAATCTCTGCCAGCGGCGTGAGGTGATGTTTCTGTACAAAAGCCTCCGACGCCACCAGAATAAATGATGCGCCATCGTTAAGTCCGGAAGCATTGCCGGCGGTTACGCTGCCATCCTTTTTGAAAGCAGGTTTCAGTGCGGCGAGTTTTTCGGGAGTGGAGGTGCGATTGGGAAATTCGTCGGTGTCGAAAATAACAGTCTCCTTGCGCGACGGAACGGTTATCGGCACAATCTCCCTTTTAAAGTGTCCGTTATCAATGGCGGCGATGGCTTTTTGCTGAGAGGCGTAAGCAAATGTATCCTGCTCTTCGCGTGTGATGCCATAACGTTCGGCGACATTTTCGGCGGTGATACCCATGTGTAAATGAGAGAAAGCGTCGGTCAGTCCGTCGCAAACCATGTGGTCTGTCATAGCGAGGTCTCCCATTTTATATCCGGAACGGACAGAGGCGGGCACCACAAACCCTGCTCCGGACATGGATTCCGTACCGCCTGCCAGTATCAGATTGGCTTCTCCGGCACGGATGGCGTTCACTGCCAGAAGCAGCGATTTCATTCCGCTGCCACAAATCATATTGACACCATAAGCGGGTACTTCATTCGGTACGCCTCCCTTGATAGCAGCCTGACGGGCAATGCCCTGTCCGTGTCCTGCCATAAGGACGTTTCCAACACTGACTTCGTCCAAATCGGCGGGATTGACAGGTGTATTCTCCAATATATTACGAATAACGGCAGCGCCCATATCGGCAGCTGAAACAGAAGCGAGCGAACCAAGAAACTTGCCGACGGCTGTGCGTTTGGCTGCGATGATATAAATTTTGTTCATAACAAGTAGTAGATTTATTTTAGGGAGCTTCTAAAAATTAGATTTTTCAAGGCTTGCGATTGAGGTAAAAGCGGAGTTTACTAACGTAAATGAGCATTTTACCAAAAGAGCGTAACGCAGAAAAAGCAATTTTTAG
>JAISXJ010000032.1 GCA_031270565.1 Prevotellaceae bacterium | reverse complement strand
CGATAGCGCAGTTTGCGGAAAAAGTCGCCTCGCGAACCTGCACCTGAAAGGTGCGACAAGTGATTAAGAAGTCCTGCCTTTCAGGCAGTGGATAGGAGGGCGTCGTTTTCCGCAGGTCGTTGACCTGCGGTTATGAAAATAACGTCCTTTCAGGACTATTCGCTATTCACTAAACACTAAACACTAAACACTAAACTCTAATAACTACACTCTACTAACTATAAACTAAAAAAACTACCTTTGCAGGCATATTAAAGAAATATTTTTACTCTATGAAAACACACCAGATCAGTCCGGCACATCTTTCTATTGCCGATGTAAAAACCATTCTCTCGGAAAATTATCAGCTGCAACTCAGCGATGAGTCGGTGCGCCGCATTAAAGCTTGTCGCACTTACCTTGATAAACAAATGGAAGAGCAGCAAGAGCCAATCTATGGCATTACTACCGGGTTCGGTTCGTTATGCAATATCAGCATCGGACATACGGAACTCTCTCAGTTGCAACGCAACCTTGTGATGTCGCATGCCTGTGGTTGCGGCGAAGAAGTCCCTCAGGAGATTGTGCGTATCATCCTGCTGTTGAAAATACAGTCGCTTAGCTACGGCTATTCGGGCGTGCAACTTGCCACGGTAGAGCGACTGGTTGCTATGTATAATCAAGGTGTTTTGCCGGTTGTCTATCAGCAGGGATCGCTTGGCGCTTCCGGCGACTTGGCGCCGCTGGCTCACCTTTGTCTGCCTCTCTTAGGACTTGGCGAGGTAATCTGTAAAAATATTCGCACAACCGCCGCCGAAATAAACAGGCAGTTTGGATGGCAACCAATAGAATTGCAGTCGAAAGAGGGGCTTGCGCTTCTGAACGGTACGCAATTTATGAGCGCTTATGCCGTGTATGCCGTCATCAAGGCAGAACAGCTCAGCGCCGTCGCAGATGTCGTGGCGGCGCTCTCTCTTGACGCTTATGACGGACGTATTGAGCCTTTCAATCACGCAGTGCACGCGGTGCGTCCTCATAATGGACAGATCGCTACCGCAGCGCGAATTTGCGAACTGCTTGCCGACAGCGAAATAGCCGCACAAAAGAAAATGCACGTACAAGACCCTTATTCTTTTCGATGCGTGCCGCAGGTACACGGCGCATCGAAAGATGCCATTGCCTACGTGAAACAGATTGTTACCACCGAAATCAACAGCGCTACGGACAATCCGACCGTCATTCCCGACAAGGGATTAATCATTTCCGCCGGCAATTTTCACGGACAACCACTCGCATTAGCAATGGATTTTCTGGCGATTGCCGTGGCAGAACTTGGCAGCATATCCGGGCAACGTACCTATCAACTGATAGCCGGCAAACGTGGCTTGCCGCCTTTCTTAGTGGCAACGCCCGGACTGAACAGCGGCTTTATGATACCGCAATACACCGCTGCCTCCATTGTCAGTCAGAGCAAACAGCTTTGTACTCCGGCGTCGGTTGATTCCATTGAGTCGTCGCAGGGACAGGAAGACCACGTGAGTATGGGCGCCAATGCCGCCACAAAACTCTACCGCATCCTGCATAATACCCAACGGGTGATTGCCATCGAACTCTTTAATGCGGCGCAGGCGCTGGAGTTCCGCCGTCCATTACATTCGTCGCCGACAATAGAGCAATTAGTTGCCGACTATCGCAAGCACGTTCCTTTTATTGATACTGACACGGTTATGTATCTTCATATTGATAAATCCATTACATTCATTGATTGTCTATACTGACCGACTAATTTTCAGTAGAAAAAAGGGGCTAAGAAGACGCGATTTATCGCGCCCTACTGATAACTGATAACTAAAAAAAGCGTTACCTTTGTGCGGTTTTTTCGGGACATTATTATGTTTTTTCACTGCTTATCATTATGCACGACGCTGTCACTCGTTTTATCGCGGAAAAAGGCTATCCGGATTTCAATATAAAAGCATTCTTTTTCGATATGGACGGAGTCCTGTTCGATTCTATGCCCTATCACGCAGCTGCATGGACACGTGCTATGCGTGAAAATGGCTTATCTTTCACGGAATACGACGCTTACCTGCACGAGGGACGCACCGGCGAAAGCACTATCGACAAGTTTTTCCTGAAACAGTTGCATCATCCTGCCGATAAGGCGCTGAAAGAAGCCATCTACGCCGCCAAAAGCGCCTATTTTAACGCCTATCCTCCCGTTTCGCCTGTGCCGGATGTGGAGGCGCTGCTAAACGATGTCAAGGCGTATGGCTTTGAGCGATATGTGGTAACAGGATCTGCACAGGAATCGCTTATTGATAATCTGGAGCATTATTTCCCTGACATTTTCCACAGAGACAATATTGTCAGCGCTTTCGATGTCAAGTACGGCAAGCCTGACCCTGAACCCTATCTGATAGCCCTCCGGAAAGCAAAAATTGACCCATGGCAGGCTATCGTGGTGGAAAATGCACCGCTTGGAGTGCGTTCGGCAGTGGCAGCCGGCATTTTCACAATAGGCGTAAACACCGGTATTCTTCGTCCCGAAGAACTGCAACAAGAGGGTGCAAACATTGTTCTTCCCACAATGCAAGCCCTGCGGGAACTGCTGCCCGAACTCATTGGCATTGTGCCTTAAAATAAAACAGATACCATATTATTATAAAAACCACTTACTTATGTATAATACATTTCAAAAACATTTATCTTCAGAACTGGCAGCCATAGAAGATGCCGGACTTTACAAGCACGAACGGTTAATCAGTTCGCCTCAGGGCGCTGAAATTTCCGTAAACGGGAAAACAGTTCTCAATTTTTGTGCAAATAACTATTTGGGGCTTGCCAATCACCCCGCTCTCATCGAAGCCGCCTCCAAAGCGATGTCTGAGAGGGGATATGGTATGTCGTCTGTGCGTTTTATCTGTGGGACACAGGATCTTCACAGGCAACTTGAAACAGCCGTTGCCCGTTTCTTCGGCACTGAGGATGCCATTCTTTATGCCGCCTGTTTCGACGCTAACGGCGGCGTATTTGAACCGCTTCTGAACGAAGAAGATGCTATCATTTCCGATGCGCTCAATCATGCCTCTATTATTGATGGTGTGCGGCTCTGCAAGGCACAGCGTTTCCGTTATGCCAACGCCGATATGCACGATTTGGAGGCACAACTTCAAGCCGCCGCAAACTGTCGTTTTAAACTTATTGTTACCGATGGCGTCTTTTCGATGGATGGAAACGTTGCGCCGTTAGACAAGATTTACAGTCTGGCAAATAAATACGATGCCATGATTCTGGTTGATGAATCTCATTCGGCAGGCGTAGTGGGCGAAACAGGACGCGGCGTTACGGAACAGTATAATCTTAGAGGTCAGATAGAAATCATTACCGGCACGCTGGGCAAGGCTTTTGGCGGCGCTGTCGGCGGATTCACCACCGGCAGGCAGGAAATCATTTCCCTGTTGCGCCAACGGTCGCGCCCCTATCTGTTTTCCAACTCGTTGCCGCCGATGGTTGTTGCAGCGGGTATCAGGATGTTTGAAATGATGGATGCTACCAACGAATTGCAGGCACAATTGCACGCTAACACGGCATTTTTTGTTAAGAATATGATTGCCGCAGGCTTCGATATTAAGCCAACACAGTCTGCCATCTGTGCCGTCATGCTCTACGACGCCAAACTTTCGCAACAAATGGCAGCGCTTCTACAGGAAGAAGGTATTTATGTTACGGGCTTCTATTATCCCGTAGTACCTCAAAATCAGGCGCGTATTCGTGTACAGATTTCTGCGGCACACACCCGAACGCACCTCGAACAGTGTATTGCCGCCTTTACAAAAGTTGGCAGAACGCTTGGAATTATTAAATAGTTCACCTTAAAACACACACAGAATAGAATATCAATGAAAGCGCTTATTAAAAAACAGTCGGGTAAGGGAATTTGGATGGAAGATGTTCCAATGCCCGAAGTAAACGTTAATGACGTACTGATAAAGATAAAGAAAACCGCTATCTGCGGCACGGATTTGCATATTTACGAGTGGGATGAATGGTCGCAAAAGACGATTAGAACACCGATGACAATAGGACATGAATATGTCGGCGTTGTTGCTGAGACAGGTGCGGGGGTATCGCACGTGAAAGTTGGCGACAGGGTTACCGGCGAGGGACACATTGCCTGTGGACACTGTCGTAATTGTCGTCGCGGCAAGTTGCACGTTTGCGAAAATACCGTGGGCGTGGGTGTGCATCGTGATGGCGCCTTTGCCGAATATCTGGTTATTCCCGAAAGTAACGTTATCAAACTTGACGACCGCATCTCCGACGAACAGGCATCCATTATGGATCCCTTCGGCAACGCAACCCATACCGCACTGTCGTTCCCACTGTTGGGTGAGGACGTGCTCATCACCGGAGCGGGACTAATCGGGTGTATGGCGACGGGAATTTGCCGTTTTGCCGGCGCTCGTTATGTGGTGGTTACCGATTTGAGTGATTACCGGCTGGCTATTGCCAAAAAGATGGGCGCAACCCTCACCGTCAATCCGGCAAAGGGAGAAACGGTAGCCGACGCCATGAAAAAATTAGATATGCGCGGGTTCGACATCGGACTGGAAATGTCCGGAGCGTCAAAAGCTTTTAGCGAGATGATTGACAATATGTACAACGGCTCAAAAATCTCACTGCTCGGCATTTTGCCAGACAATACAAATGTGGAGTGGAGCAAGATTATTTTCAATGCACTTACGCTGAAAGGCATCTACGGACGTGAAATGTTTGAAACGTGGTACAAGATGGAGCAGATGTTGATTTCGGGCTTTGACCTTTCTCCCGTCATCACCCACCGTTTTTACGTGGACGACTTTCAAAAGGGATTCGATGTGATGGAAAGCGGACAGTGTGGAAAGGTGATTCTCAACTGGGAATAAAAATAATATGACGGGGATATACTAAAACCGTCCTTTTGTGCGTTTGTAGCGGGGAAACAGTGTTATTGAACATTGTCTCCGGTAATTGATTTTTTAGTTTAGTAGTCTATGTATAAATTTTTGATAATAGTATGCCTGTTTTTTAGCGGCATCGGTATGGTTTCGGCTCAGTTCGTATTTGGTGTGAAGGCGGGTTATACCTCTTCGCTTGGGTTCAACAAAACGTGGTCGTTTGATGCCAACAGGATTGATCTTAAAAGCGATTTGGCGCAGGGGATGCACCTGGGGTTGATGTTACGCACGGGTAAGACATTTATTTTTCAGCCCGAATTGCTGTATAACATTCAAACGGTCGGTATTAACGTTACGGACAGCCTTGTTTCTCAGCGTCAGGTCAATTTAAGCGCTATTGATCTTCCACTTTTGATTGGTGTGAAGATGGGCAGGAACGCCGATTTTAATTTTCGGATACAGTTTGGTCCCAAGTTTCGGTTTAATGCCGGTACGCAAGCAGGCTCTTTCAATGACGGCACCATTGTTACCACCACCAAAAACTGGCAACTCGGACTTGATGCCGGACTGGGATTTGACATCTGGCGTTTCACACTCGATGTCCGCTACAACCTGATGCCTAATATGTTTCATTATAAATATATTAACGATGTCGAACTGAATACCAGTCCCATCAATTCCTTTACACTGTCATTAGGATTTAAGTTAGTAAAGTAAAAACTGTTATGGATAAGAAGATTAATTCACACATTGAGAGCTTTGAACTGGATCACGATTTGGTTAAAGCGCCTTATGTTCGATTGATTGCCCGAGAGAGTGGACCTCAGGGAGATGTTATCAGTAATTTTGATATTCGGTTTGCCCAGCCTAATGTTTCGGCGCTGGATACAAGCAGTATCCATACTCTGGAGCACTGTCTGGCGGGCTTACTGCGCGACAGGATTGGCGGGCTGATTGACATCAGTCCCTTTGGCTGTTTGACGGGATTTCACGCCATTTTTTGGGGCGCTCCTGCGGTTGAGGATGTCATCAGGGCATTTGAATCGGCATTGGAGGCTATTCTGGATTTCAAAGAAACCGATGTTCCCGGAATCAGCCGCAGGCAATGCGGAAACTATAAAATGCACTCCCTGTTCGGCGCCAAAGAGTGGGCTAAGGAAATATTGAAGCAGGGAATTAGCAGCGATTATATGAGAAACAGGGATAACACATAAATAAATATCCCGACAATTCCCAAAAGTTTTATGGGAACTTCTAAAAATTGCTTTTTCTGCGTTACGCTCTTTCGGTAAAATGCTCATTTACGTTAGTAAACTCCGCTTTTACCTCAATGGCAAGCCTTGAAAAATCTAATTTTTAGAAGCCC
>JAISXJ010000031.1 GCA_031270565.1 Prevotellaceae bacterium | reverse complement strand
GGGGCTTCTAAAAATTAGATTTTTCAAGGCTTGCCATTGAGGTAAAAGCGGAGTTTACTAACGTAAATGAGCATTTTACCGAAAGAGCGTAACGCAGAAAAAGCAATTTTTAGAAGTTCTCTATTAACATATAAAAAACATAATCAGACATAAAACAATTTCCTTCTTTTTACACTACAAAATTACTACTATATTAGGAATTTCAGAACAAAAACAACTCTTTTTCTGTTCCCGTTGTCAGGGCGTTATTTTTAAGGATGAAAATAGTTGTATATTATTGATGCTCTGCGAGTTCCAATTATTTCAACAAGTTCGTCAACGGATGCCATTCTAACACGATTCACACTTTTAAACCTGCTTAACAGCGCCTTTTTTGTCTGTTCTCCAATGCCTTTGATATTGTCCAGTTCCGATACAATTTGACCTTTGCTCCGTTTATTCCGGTGAAAGGTAATGGCAAACCGATGCACTTCATTTTGTATGGATGCCAAAAATTTGAACAGCGTATCAGTGGGCTTCAGACTTATTTGTATTGGGGGAGCGCCAAACAGGATTTCATTTGTTGCGTGTCTGTCATTCTTTGCCAAACCCATAATCGGGATTGACAGATGCAGTTCGTCTTCCAACACTTGCCGGACAACCTCCATTTGTCCGCATCCGCCATCGGTGATAATAAGATCCGGCACCGGAGCATTTTCTTCCAATATCCGTTTGTAGCGACGAAATACCACCTCGCGCATTGAACCGTAATCGTCCGAGCCGTTAACCGTTTTCAGACTGTATTTTCGATAATCGCTTTTGGAAGGCTTTGCTTTCTTGAATACAACGCACGAAGCAACCGCCGATGTGCCGCTAATATGCGAATTATCAAAACATTCAATGTGTTGAGGCAGTTTGTCAAGATGCAATATTTCCTGTATTTCCTTCATCAGACGCATTGCTCGCTGATCCGGATTGAGCTGTTCACTCCATCGCAATTTATCCAGCCGGTATTGTCGTGCATTTTGTTGCGACAAATCAAGCAATTTCTTTTTATCACCTCGCAACGGAATCGTTACAGACACATCGGGCAATTCAAAATCGGTATCAAACGGCAGAATCACATCCTTTGAGGTACTGCCCAGTCTCTCGCGCAACTCAACCACAGCCAATGCCAGCAAATCTTTCCTGTCTTCATCCATCTTTTTCTGATATTCAATGGTATAACTCTGCACAACAGCGCCTTTTACAATTCTCAACAGATTCACATACGCTGACGTTTCATCTTCATCATACCCGAAAACGTCCAAATTATCATCTTTAATGGTGGTAATAATGCTTTTAGACTGATAGTTTGCAATGGCTTCATATTTTTCCTTGACTGCCTGAGCCTCCTCAAAACGATATTCATCGGCTAATGAAAACATCTGCTGCTTCAAAAAATCGCACACTATCTGGCTATTCCCCTTGGCAATTTCTCGAATCGACTGAATCATAGCATTATACTCTTCTTTTGACTGCAACCCCTGACAGACGCCCATACAGCGATGAATATGGTATTGCAAACAAAGTTTGTATGTTTTTTTAGCAATATTTTCCGGCGTCAGTGCATATTTGCACGTTCTAACGGGATAGATATTGCCGATAAGTTCCAAAAGCGTGTTGAGAACGCGCACCAGACTGTATGGTCCAAAAAACTCATCTTCCCTGTTTGTCCGCCGTGTTTTGAATACGCGCGGAAAATCTTCTTTGGTAATACAAAGCCACGGATAGGATTTGTCATCCTTGAGCAAGACATTGTATCGCGGACGATATTTTTTTATTAAATTATTTTCAAGCAGAAGCGCATCTGCCTCTGTTGCCACAATGATATATTTTATATCGGTAATATTCCGAACAAGGATTGTTTGTTTGGGGGAGGTGTGGTTTTTAATAAAATAGGATGCCACCCTTTTTTTTAAATTCTTAGCTTTCCCGATATAAATAATTGTGCCATCGACATTCAAATACTGATACACTCCCGGTCTTTCGGGGAGTGTTGCAATTTTCCCTTTCAATATTTCTATCCGCGACGTCATGGGTGCGGATTAATAGTGTATCAGCGATTGAACATCTACATCGCTGTCAAACTTCTGGCGACCATTAAGAAAATCCAGCTCCACCAAAAAGTTGGCATAGATTTTTTTTACGCCAAACATTTTCACAAGTTCAAATGCCGCCTGCATTGTTCCGCCGGTGGCTAACAAATCATCGTGAATAAGGACAACATCATCCGGCACAAGTGCGTCCTTGTGCAGCTGAATAATGTCAATGCCATATTCTTTGGCGTAACCAACCTCAATGGTTTCGGCAGGCAATTTGCCTTTTTTACGAATCGGCACAAAACCAACGCCCATTTTATTCCCCAGAATTGGCGCCATAATAAACCCGCGAGACTCTATCCCAATCACCTTTGTAATGCCCTTGTCCTTGTAAAGGTCATACATTGTCTCTTCAAAAAACTTCATACAACTTGGATTCTTGAACGCCGTAGTCAAGTCTTTGAAAACAATTCCCGGTACGGGAAAATCATACACATCGCGAATGCAATTTTTTACTTCTTCTATTGTCATAATATCCTATTTTTTTGTTCCACGTGGAACATTTATTTTTTATCACAGAGCAGCGTTCATTGTTCCACGTGGAACAAAAATGCACTGCCTATCTCCCAAGCAATATCAAAAGCACACTAATATCATTGGGCGAAATGCCGGGAATACGGCTCGCCTGTCCAATGGTAACGGGATTGATACGCTGAAGTTTTTGACGCGCTTCTGTGGAGAGCGATTGAATGGTATTGTAATCAAACTTGTCCTGAATGACAAGATACTCCAAACGCCCCAACTTTTCCGCAACATTTTTTTCCCTTGAAATATAACCTTCGTATTTTATCTCTATCTCTATCTCCTCTGCTGTCTCTTCCTGCAGAGACGGAGAAATGGCATCAAGCCGTTCCGCAACTGCCGGCAAAACTGCCGCCAACTTTGCAAGGCTAACCTGCGGACGTCGCAATATGTCATATATTTTTGTCGTCTGTTTGATTGATGTGGAACCAATGATTTCCAAATAAGCATTAATTTCTACAGGTTTCACACCCTCTTTTCGGACAAAATCAATAAACCGGTCAACGCAAGTTTGTTTATCTGAATAGCGCGTATATCGCTCCCTGTCTGCCAGTCCCAACAAAAATGACTTTGGCGTAAGCCGCGCATCAGCATTGTCCTGTCGCAACAAAATTCTGTATTCGGCGCGAGAGGTGAACATCCTGTACGGTTCGTCAACGCCTTTTGTTACCAAGTCGTCAATCAAAACTCCAATGTAGGCTTCATCTCTTTTTAGGATAAATTTCTCTCCTCCGACGCAATTTATGTGAGCATTGATGCCGGCAATCAATCCCTGCCCTGCCGCCTCTTCGTAGCCTGTGGTGCCATTTACTTGTCCGGCAAAAAAAAGATTTTTGAGCAACTTTGTCTCCAAAGTATGGGTCAACTGCGTGGGGTCAAAAAAATCATATTCTATCGCATATCCGGGGCGATAAATATTCACCCGCTCAAAACCCGGTACCGTTTTCAGCGCTGCCAACTGTACCTCTATCGGCATTGATGACGAAAAACCGTTCAAATAGTACTCCTGTGTGTTAGCTCCTTCCGGTTCAAGAAAAAGTTGATGTCTCTCCTTATCGGCAAAAGCAATAATTTTAGTCTCAATACTCGGACAATACCTCGGTCCTATGCTTAGAATTTGTCCGTTATAGAGCGGAGAATCTTTTAATTTTGAGCGCAAAATGTTGTGGGTTTCGCCGTTGGTATAGGTAATCCAACAACTGCGTTGCGGCAGTTGGCGAGGGGCAAAATTGAGATAGGAGAATTTATGAAAATCATTTTCGCCACACTGCTCCTCCATCACCGAAAAATCGACGCTTCTCCCGTCAATACGCACAGGTGTTCCCGTCTTCATCCTGTCCGATTTAAAGCCTGCAGATTTCAACTGTTCAGACACACCATACGAAGCTGCCTCTGCCATTCTGCCTCCCGAAAAACGTACAGCGCCAACATGTATCAATCCGGACATAAACGTTCCTGTGGTGAGAATCACGCATTTGGCTTTGAACACCATTTGCAGTTGAGTAATCACGCCACAGACCGTTCCGTTTTCTATAATTAATTCAGAAACCGTATCCTGCCAAATATTTACCTGCGGAATTGTATCTAAAATCTTACGCCATTCAGTGATATAGGCATGCCTGTCGCTTTGTGAACGCGGACTCCACATTGCGGCGCCTTTGGAACGGTTCAACATCCGAAATTGAATGGCTGTCCTGTCAGTAACGATGCCCATATAACCTCCTAATGCATCTATCTCTCTAACAATCTGACCTTTAGCAATACCTCCAACCGCCGGATTACAACTCATCTGAGCTATCCTGTTCATATCCATTGTGATAAGCAATGTTTTTGATCCAAGATTTCCTGCAGCAGCGGCAGCTTCGCATCCTGCGTGTCCGCCACCAATCACGATAATATCATAAGAAAATATCATACCTCCTGAAAAGAACGGACAAAGGTAGCATAAAAACCTCAATTTCATACAAACAAATAAAAGCCCCCACTGCTGGAGGCTTTTTTTATCTGCACTATACTTACCCCCGCCTTTGGAAGAGGCTGGGGGAGGCTCTTAGTTTTTCACGCACCGCACAATAAAGCCGTACGAACGGAAATCTAGGAAGCCAAGGGAAAAGCCGTAGTGGCTGGGGTTTGCGAAATAAGTGCCGGTGTCTCTAACCGTACTAACCCAGTAGAACGTGGCACTATTGTTTATGTCACCTTCTTTGCTGTTGCGGCTCCCGGCGCCAGGCAAAAACAAGAGAGGCTCGGGAGCAGCAGCGTCGTAAAGTCTCTTAGTGGTAGAAGACCAATCTACGCCATTCAAGTAACCGCCGGCATCAATAGCAGCATTCCAAACAGATGTTTTGTATATGGCGTAACCGCCTGATCTTGCCACAATATTTGCCCAATGACCTGCTTTCCCTCCTGTTACAGGCACCCAAGTCAATTCATTACCGGCACCGCGAGTGGTAGTAGCATGACCGGTATCAGGCATTTTTTGCCCCGCAGGAACTTTGCATAGACTACTAGTAGTATCCGGCCTGCAATCGTAATTAGCAAGCCGTTCAAATTCGTCTTCAGTTGGAATGCGCCAGCCGACTGGACAGGGATCGGAGACGGTTTTAACAGGCTTTTGATAAAAACCACCTAAACTATCCGGAACAGAGCCTCCTTCTGCAGATCCAAAATTGAAATCAATTGACTCTCCGTTCCCCCAAAGGTCATGCTTTTGGGGAATACGCCAATCCATAGGAAGTTTGTTATGTTTTATGAATTTGCCAACCGCTCCGCTGGCAGCACTTGGCTGACCGTCAGCATCAAAATCAGAAATAGCGCCGTTTTCTACTTGGTTGTTATCAGTCGGAAATCTTTCGCTGTTGCGTTTTTCGTGTCCGTCAGCTTTACGTCCCCACTGGTAGATGTCGCCGTAAACATAATCAACCTTGTCAAGGTCACAGACAGCAAGATATCTAATCTGTCGTTTGGGATGGCTGAGAGTTGCATATTCACCGGTGTTAAATTTGGTAGTGTCAGCGCCAAGATTGTAATGCATAAAAGTAACGTTAGGCACATAAATAGACCGGCACCTGGGAGCAGAAATAGTAACGGAAGGAGGCGGAACTGCCAGCCCATCTCTGCCGCCAAAATAGTCCCATTTCGTGCCATTCCAAACATATAGTCCGCTTCCGTTGGGAACAAGATCGTTGTTAAGATTCCAGACAATAGTGCCTACAAGTTTGGCGTTCAGATTGTCGTCCGTATCGCCACCACTTCCGGAAATAATACCCGGAAACAGATTAACTCCGACAGGAATCTTCTCCAAATCCAGAATATTTACATTGGAAAGTTGCAATCCTCCTTTGGTTGTGCTGTTCAAATCCAGAATTGTGCCGGCTTTAGGCGGTTCGCCGCCGCCGATAGTTACCTGCGCCACAGAAAATGTTGCGACGCTTAAAAATGTTGCCACGATGGCAACTGAATAAAATCGTTTTTGTTTCATAATTACGAATATTTAAAATTGTGGTTAAAAAAATTGATGAATAAATCAATCACACAAGGCAAAATCACAGACAGGTTATCTGCACTGTGCTTTTCCTATATCAAAGTTAGTTTTTAATCTAATTGATTACTTATCAGGTTAGCAGGATAAGGAAGAAATAAGGAAGTTTTGTTGTAATATGCTCTGTTTGGGGGAGCTGTTCAGGGTTTTCTCCAGAAAACCGGACTCAACTTATGAAGTTTTCAATGTAATATATCTCCGGTATGAGCGCAAAGGTAGAAAAAAAATCCGGTAACAGCATCCTTGTTTTTAAAAAAAATGAACAATGAACAATGAAAAATATTTTTTTAGAGTGTAGGTTTTTAGTGAATAACGAATAGTGAATAGTGAATAGTGAATAGTGAATAATGCTGTCCCGCAGAGACAAATCTCTGTGTAACTCTGTGAAACCCCTGTGCTTTTCTGTGAAATATAAACGTTTTAATATGCCGAGTGGCGCAAAACGACTATTGAAACATTCAGCGTAGCCAAGTTTTCTTATTGCACGGAGTTACACAGAAAACACACAGAGAAATAAAAGCCCGAAAAAACATTATTCACTATTCGTTATTCACTATTCACTACACTCTAAAAACTAAAAAACTAAAAAAGCCCCCATCTCTGGAGGCTTTTATTTGTCTTGGCGGCACTTATTCCTTCACACACCGCACAGGAAAGGTGTACGCGCGGCGATCGTTATGATACGGGGTCACGTAGAGGTTGGTGAAGCCCAGGCGATAAGCGTAGATAACGCCGTAAGCTGTACTACTCCAGTACCCGTTGATGACGTAGTGGAACAAACCAGTGATCTGATTGCGGTGCCCGGCGGCAGGCAAGAATAAGAGAGGCTCGGGAGCAGCAGCGTCGTAAAGTCTTTTTGTGTTGCCTGAATCTGACCAATCTACGTTATAAAAATAACCGTTGGCTACTGTAGTAGCAGCATCCCAGTCAGCTGTATTGTAAACAACGTAACCACCCTTTTTTTCGTTTGTAATCCCCCCCCAATCCGTACTTACTATTCCACCTGCTACAGGTATCCAGGTCAAGGGAGCGCTATTGGCGCTGGTGTTAGCCTGACCGGTAGCAGGCATATCTCCTTCGGCGGCAGTGGGAACTCTGCCACCGAGAGTACCCGGCAAGCCGTCGTAATTACAAAGTCGTTCCCATTCGTCCTGAGTAGGAATACGCCAACCAGAAGGACAGGGATCATTCTGAGGCATTGCCCGGTCCGTATTTTGATAATAGGTGCTGCTGACAGGAACGCCGCCTTGATTGTCAGTTTGTCCAACCAAGGCCTCGCCGTTACCCCAAAGGTCATCCTTTCTTGTACGCCAGTTAAAATCGTTGTCATCAATGTCTTCGTCTTTCGACGGAATAAAGTATCCATATCTGGCTTTTCCAAATGCTACTTGCCCGTTAGCATCCAAATCCACGTCAGGACACACTCCGGCAGTTCCAAAAACAAGCGAATTCCTTTTTTCGTGTCCGTCTCTAATACGTCCCCATTGATATTGGTCACCATAAACAGTAGCGTCAGAATTCTGTTCTTCTGTTGTGAGGTAAGTTTGAGTAGCCAAATACTTTATCTGCTGTTTGGCAGGAGAAAGTTTAGGATAGAGAGACATCAGTTTTGCCACATCAGCGCCAAGATTGTAAGCCATAAAGGTAACGTCAAAGTCAGAAGACAAAGAAGACAAGTACGTGGGAGCAGGAACGGTTGTAGAATAAATTTGTGCACCTATCGGCTGCCAGCGATTCCCGTCCCAAACGAAGATACCCATTCCAAAGTCGTGGTTGACATTATAAACGACTGCTCCTGTAAGCGCCTCTTTTACAGCAGGCGTTACATCGCCGGGGCTATTTATGCCGGGAAATCCAACGGGAATGGTAGTATAACTGGAGAAATTTACATTAGACAGTTGCAGCCCTCCTTTGGTCGTGCTGTTCAAATCCAGAATAGCGCCTGCCTTAGGTGCATCGCTACCGCCAATAGTTACCTGCGCCGCAGCATAATTGGCGACGTTTAGAAATACTGCTGTAAGTGCAGCGAAAAGAAATTGATTAGTTTTCATAAAAAACATGTTTTAAATTAATTGATAGATATAATTGAAAAATAAAAAGTCAATTGTAATAGCGTCTTTTGGCGTTCTTTGCGTATTCCTTGTGTCTTTGCGGTAAAAATATTTAACCGCAAGGCACGCAAGACTTGTCCCGCCAAAGCGGGAGGTTTTTCGCAAGGGGCGCAATAACAGACAACGGCAACCCTCCCGACCATTCAGGAAGATTGCCGTTGTATATGTATATGGCGAAAAGACGCAAAGAGACTTCGCGCTGTTAACCAGTAACCAAAAAGTTTTTAATACATGAAAAGCCCTTGAATACAAGGAGTTAAGCTGAATGCGGGGGGGGGCTTTTGTAACGAGCTTACTTTTAGGCGGTTAAACCGTCTAATCTGAAAAAAGGGTAAATATAGAATCCCAGATGTAAGCATCGCTTTGAGTTGATTTTAGATGTTTATAAGAACGGGGCAAAGATAATACTTTTTTCAGTGAATAACGAATAACGAATAGTGAATAATTTTTTTTTAGTGGTTAGTTTTTCGTGTAAAATTAGTTTCCTCTCGCACATCTTTCGCTATTATTAGCGTTTTAGTCCTGCCTTTCAGGCAGTGCGCTCTACATACTTCCCTACCGCAGGTCGCTGACCTGCGGTTATGAAAATAATGTCCTTTCAGGACTACTCACTACTAACTACACTCTAAACTCTAATAACTAAAAACTATATCTATATTTTTATGGAAGTCTCAATCAAAAACTGTTTAATCTCTTCCGGCTGAACTTCAAATCCGGGTAAAAATCTTACTTCTTCAGAATAGTCAATGTCTTTATGAAACGTCAATTGTTGTCTGAATAATTTCTCAGAAAACTGCCCGTTGAACAACCTTGCTGCTTCTCGGGATATATCGTTTACCGAAAAATATGTTTTTTGGATAAAATATAAATCGACATAATCTTTCCATTTTGCTCTGCGTCCCAATGCAAACGCTTTCATTGCCGACAGCGCAAGAAGAGCAGGCATTGTAATAATATTGTCAACGTTAACAGGATGCTCTACCTGATACGGATAATTGAAAAAAGTTACTTTGACATCGTTGATATAAAAGTGCATCTGGTCAACATCTTCAAAGATAATTTTTTGACGGAAAGGAATTTTTAATAGCTGTTGTCTTATTCTGCTTTTATTCAATTTACTGAAAGAAAACAAATCGTAATCAATTGATTCACGATGACCTATGTGTAAAGCAATTGCGGTGCCGCCAACCAAATAAAACGTGCGCTTAAATTGAGAAATATAAGGCAATAATTCCCGTTGTTTGGCTGTTAATATTTCATTGTGCATAACGGTTGAATAACAAAGTAAAATAATTCAAAGTCAGTTCGTGATAATTATTCTTGCAGCGTTCGCTTTTATTAATGGTGTTGAAAAATATGGACGCTACTTTTTTTATTCCCATCAGTTCAAATAATTTCCGTACCGCATCCATATCGCCATAATTCAATATGGTTTCAACCAGCAATTCGTCGCTGACAGTTTCCGCTTTGTCGTCCGGCGAATACCAAAACAAAACGGCATGTTCTCGAATAAAATCCTTTAACGCTTCCGACCTCATTTCATTTCAAATTAGAATACAAAGATATACCTTTTTTATTAGAGTTTAGTTTTTAGAGTTTAGAGTAGGGGCAAAAAATTTTTTGCCCGTACAAAGTGTAGTTATTAGCCGTTTACGGCTTATATATCAATAGAAACAAACATTTTTATCTGCCCGAATTGTCCGTAGGACATTAACGGTATATGTCCTAACGGACAAAATGCCTGCCTGAAGCCGTTTTTCTATTGATATTTATGCCCTAACGGGCAAAAAAACGGCTTCCCAGACTGCCTGCAAGGCAGTTCGCTTACCTCCTCCCACTCGTTACAAATAAGGGGGCGTCGAGATTAAGGACATTAAAGACATTAAGGACGTTAAGGGGACACTCTGACAACTAAAAATATGCCCTGGGCAAAAAACTACACTCTAAACTCTAATAACTAAAAACTAATCTCACAGGTATTATTATAAAAAAAGACTTTGTAAAAAAACTCTTCTTAGAGATGATATTAGTGTGTTGAAATTTATAATAAGTAAAATAAATCGGTTATCTTCAATAGGGTAAGTATAATAATAACTTGTTGAAAAAAAAGAATATCTTGCAGATAAGTACATCTCGACTCTTCCAAAAGAAAGTTTTCATCCGTTTTCAAAAAGAAATAACAAGTTATCAATACCTTTTTTAGCCGGTTTTCCGCAAGAACTATTCATTAGAAAAATCATCTTCCATATCGCCGTTCTCTCCGTTGTTTCGGTTGTTTTGATTGTTTTTAAGCTTCATATTTCCAAAGTTGTAGGTAATATTAAGGCTGAATTGAGGTCCGGCAGGGAAAACGTTTGATTCCTGCCAGAAAGTATCGCTCCAGGTAATGTTTTGCCATCTGCGCGTGTGGAAAACGTCACGTACGGTAAAATTAATATTCAATTTTTTATTAAATAGAGACTTGCGAATACCCAAATCTACGCCGTATGAAGCCTTTGTGTTACCCTGAGCAATCACTCTGGGCGAAGAATAGTAGCCGATAATCTGTCCGGAAAAGCCAAGCGGAAAAAGTATGTTTCCGATGAGCCGCGTATTCCACGAAAAAGCCGCGTTTTTTTCCTGTAAAAGCATATCGCGATAAACAATTTCGTCCATTTGCGAATAGTACAGATTGACGGTTGTTGTGAGATTAAGCCATTTCCAGAGGCGATTTTTTCCAACCAGTTCCAGCCCCGTCGATTGAGATTTGGCAATATTTTCAAATGTATTTTCCATAACAAGACTGTTGGTCGGCGACTGAAAACGGACGCGCTGAATAATGTCGGTTGTGTAGCGGTAGTAAGCAGAGACGGACAGAACGTGCTCTGTCCACGATTTGATATAGTTTAATTCCAGAGCATTGGCAAATTCAGGATTCAAATCTGGATTACCGTATGAGATATTTGTTGAGTCCGATACGTCGCGATAGGCGCTCAACTGCCGTCCTCTTGGGCGGTGGATGCGACGAGTATAGTTTATTTGGAGTTCATTGTCATTCGGCAACGCATACGAGATGAAAGCCGTCGGATAGATTTGAAAATAATCTTTCCACTTGGCAGTGAAAGCATCTGTTTCCGCCTTACGGGACAGAACAGAAATATTTGCATATTCACCGCGTGTGCCGACTTGAAAATTGAATTTTCCGAGTTTGGCACCGTATGTAACGTAGGCAGCAGCTATCCATTCGCCATAGCCAAAATCGTCATAGTCCTGCAAGCTGTCCGGAAGCTGTTCAAGTCCTTGCCAGATTTGTGATTTGGACGATCTGTCCTGCCAGTTGAGACTGATGCCACTTTCAAATTTCATAGTCTCTCCGAATTTTTTTATGAAATCGGTTTTAAACTCGGCGTTCTGATTATTGCTGCTGTTGTTTTGTAACTGACGATAGGCAAGCGACCGTCCCAGCTGCGTTTCCTGAGTGTAAGAGGCGTCATCTCCCATTTTAAAGTTTCCGTATGCCAGCGCCACCCGCAACTCGGAGCCTTTGCCATCGAATTCGTGGACATAATCCAGATTCAGATGATACGACTGACGATGACCGGTATTCTCGGAAAGACGTTCATATTTCGTTTGTTCGGCTATCGGCGTATGATAATCCCAGGTATCATAACTGTACAGCGTGGAGTTGGAACTGTTATTAAAGTCCAGCATGGCGGATGCACCAAGCGTATTTTTACTGTTCAGATGAAAATCAACACCCATTCGGGTAAACAGTCCCTGTGATGTGCGTTGACCGGCGCCGGACTGATTAATCCACAAAAGGGTATCGGTCTGATTGGTATTTGGCGCAAAAGTAAAACGTTCGACATTGCTTGTGTTGCTGAACTTGCGTTGCCGGAAGCCGATGTTGGCGTAGGCATCAACCAGCGAACTGTTATAATTGATGTTTGCGCCGATGTTTCCACGCACTTTGTCCTGATAGGGATACACTATGCCTCCCATAACACTGCCAAAATAGCCTGATTGCCGTTGCTTTTTCATTACAAGGTTAATCACGCCGGATGTGCCTTCGGGACTGTATTTTGCAGAAGGATTGGTAATAATTTCCACAGATTCAATACTGCCTGCGGGCATTTGCTGTAGAATTTGCGCCCGATTTTCTTCATTCAATCCCGCCGGTTTACCGTTAATCCACACCTCGACGCTGCTGCTGTTGCGCAGAGAGATGTTACCTTCGTTATCAACCTCTATCGAGGGGATATTTTCAAGCGCTTCGCTCACGGATGCGCCGGCAGCTGCCAGATTCTGGTCAATATTAAAGACCTTTCTGTCAATATCAAACCGCATTTGTGACGCCTGACCGGTTATCTCTACGGCATCAAGCGCCACGTTGTTTTCTTTGAGGGAGAATCTGCCGAGATTTGTCCGCAGGTCGGAAGCAGCTATTGACACGTGCTTTTTAAACGGAATAAATCCCAGCACAGAAGTTTCTATGATATAGTTTCCTGCGGAGATGTCATTAAAAATAAATTGCCCCTCTTCATCCGTAAGCGCCGCCCTGACAACCGTCGTGGAATCGGCAGCCAGCAGAGCAACACCGGCAAAAGTAACGGGATTTTTTTGTGAATCAACAAATTGTCCGAAGACGGTTGTTGCTGAAAGGGATGTACAGGCGAACCACACCACAAACAGAGAAAATACTGTACGTTGAAAAAAGTTGGAACTGGTCATAAGGTCATACTTTTATGTTAGGTTCGATATAGACTGATTTAAACAGTGGGGGTTTAAAATGGTTAGCAGTTACGGATAATTAATAATGCTCGGATATGGAAAGAAAATGTTAGATGATTAATTCTTTTTATAGCGCCTCAAAAAAAGAATTAACCGAAGATTGTGACAGAATGATTTGTTAATGTAAGAAGTATTTGTACCTTCGCAGGGAATCGAACCCTGATTTAAAGTTTAGGAAACTTCCGTTCTATCCATTGAACTACAAAGGCAATGTAAAAGAGATGCAAAAGTAGCAATTTTTTCAGAGACAGACAAAATCTAATCAAAGAGTTCCGTCAATACGTCAAGCGAAAGGAGATCGCCGAATCCGGGTATATGCAGCCGATAATAGTCAATGATTTGCATAAGAATATCGTGTCGTTGCGTGCGGGAGAGACGAAAGAGGTGCATTGTTTCATAGTTTCCCCGCATCAGATGTGCAAAGCTTCGTGTCTGTTCGACATTGAGATAGTGTATATGTGGCGGCGCTTGAGAACAGAAACAGCTATTGCGCATATCAAAGAGCACGCCCTCGTCGAATCCGCTTAGGTTTGGATAGAAGCCTAAAAAATAGGTCATTTTGAACAGGAAAATCAGGTGAAAATTGGCTGTCCCGCGCTCGCTGGCGTCGAGAAAAGCAATAGAATGTGTCAGAAAATCGAACAGTCGTATATCTGCCTGCAAATCTCGCGCAACGTGATAGATTACTTCGGCGAGAAACAGCGTAACAGCGCTTTTCACAGGGTCAAATGGGATAGTCTGAAACGTCAGCGCCGATTGACTTTCTCTGACATAGTGCATCGTTCGGTTCTGCTGAAAGTCAATCACCAAATCAACCACCGAAAAGGGCTGCATCAATGCCCGCGGTAAAACCGTACGTTTTCCGCGTCCACGCATAAAAACGGTTATTTTCCCTTTCTCGCGTGAGAAAAGATGCACTATCGTTCCATTGTCGGAATAGGGTGTACGGTGCAGAACAATGGCGGCTGTTTTAATAAGCATTATTCGTTGAAAAATTTATAGGAACTTCTAAAAATTGCTTTTTCTGCGTTACGCTCTTTCGGTAAAATGCTCATTTACGTTAGTAAACTCCGCTTTTACCTCAATGGCAAGCCTTGAAAAATCTAATTTTTAGAAGCCC
>JAISXJ010000030.1 GCA_031270565.1 Prevotellaceae bacterium | reverse complement strand
AAGCAGAAAGTTTATGAGCGACAAGAAGGCATTTGTACGCATTGCAAAAAGCATTTTGAACTTTCGGAAATGGAAGCTGACCACATAACGCCTTGGCACGAAGGTGGAAAAACCGACGAAGCAAACTGTCAAATGTTGTGTAAAAACTGTAACCGGCGAAAATCGGGAAAATAGAAAAATTATGGAAGACCAGGATATACTCAAAATAAGAAAGATTTTACCAAACAAAAAGGCGAAATAACAGGTCTTGAATATGCAGAACGCTATAAAATAGCAGAACGAACAGCAAGAGCGGATTTATCCGAATTGGTAGAAAAGAAATTGCTTTACAAACAAGGGGAAACGAAATCAGTAAAATATCTGTTCAATGCCGAATAATTGCCGAATGGATGCCGAATATGCCGAAAAGATGCCGAATAAAAAATTCCCCCAAATGAGGCTGTCTCAAAAGTAATTTAGCCATAGATTACACGGATTTACACGAAATTTATTTTTAATTATTGCTGTCCGTTCAGATGAAAAATAGATTGAGCAGAATAATTATCAGTACCGTCAGGGTGATAATTACGTAGAGGTAGTCTTTGGCAACAAGGAAAGATATCATCGCCAGCGCCACACGCATAATCGGCGTAGCCACCAGCACGATAATTCCCAGTTGGATGATAGCAGCGCCATCTCCCCGCATCAGCGCAGGCAAGAATGTTTGGACGGAATACAAAAAGGAGTCGCCGGCAAATTCGGTATAATCCACAGAGACGCCGTGATGCTGTATCAGGTAAAGAATACCCCCGCATACCGTAATGGCGCAGGCAATTATCACTCCGATACGCAATGCCTGTCCAATGAGACGTCCTGTTTTCTGTTCTGTGGCTTGTTGCATTTTACAGATTTCCCGTTATGCCTTTATAGAGCATTTGTATGGCAACTAAAACAATAACCCCGCTAAAAATCAACTTCAAGGTACGCACCTTTGCTTTTACCAGAATTTTAGACCCGATAAATGCGCCTGTCAGCACTCCCACCACTACCGGCATTGCCAGTCCGGGCACAATATAACCCCGTTGAAAATACGCAACCGCACTTGCGCACGCCGTTACGCCGACCATAAAGTTGCTTGTCGTGGTGGAAACCTTGAATGGTATCTTCATCACTCTGTCCATTGCCAGCACTTTCAGCGCCCCTGACCCGATGCCAAGTATTCCGGACAGCACTCCAGCAAGTCCCATCAGAGAGAAGCCGCCGACAACGCGATGTACGTCATAATGAACATCGCCCTCCGGCGTGGGATAGACGCTGCCGAGTTTGAGCCTTTTTGCCAACGTACCGACAGGAGCAGGATTTGAGTCGGTATTTTTTTTTCTTACGGTAGAATATGCCGAAAATAAAAGCATGCAGGCGAAAATAATGGCAATAGTATTTACGGGAAGATACATGGCAATCACCGACCCTGCCACTGCTCCGGCGGTAGTGGCAATTTCGAGGAACATCCCGATACGTACATTGGTGATACGTTCCCGGATATATGCTGCCGCCGCCCCCGATGACGTGGCTATGGATGTTACCAGAGCCGTGCCAACGGCATAGCGCATATCCACGCCAAAACCGAGCGTCAAGAGTGGAATAATCACAAAACCGCCGCCCAATCCGGTGAGCGAGCCAAATAGCCCCGCTACTACCGCGCCTATCAGCAGAATCAGTGAAAACCACTCAATGCCCATTCACTCTTACTTGTTGATAGTTACAAGAGCGGCAACCATTGTTACGGTGGAGGTAAATGTGGAAATGGCGCTCAGATAAATGCCCATATTCGCTGAAGATGCTGCGCGAAGACGCACACTGTTCGGCTCAATATAGAGAACATCGTTTTGTTGAAGATAATAATAGGGCGACGACACCAGGTCGGTAGAGTATATGTCAATACGAACAAAACTTTTGCCGCCATCCTGATTTTCGCGAATAAGCAGGACGTTATCCCGTCGTCCGTAGATGGTCATATCTCCGGCAAGACCAAGCGCTTCGAGAAATGTAACCCGTTCATTTTCGATGGTATATGTGCCGGGATTAGTTACTTCGCCCAATACCGTGATTTTAAAGTTCAGGATTTGCACCACAACAATCGGGTCGGCAACATAGGCTTTCAGCCGTTCTTCGATGAGGGCAACCACCTGTGTCTTCTTCAGCCCCGCCACCTGCAATTTGCCCAGTACAGGAAAATTGATAGCGCCATCCACATCCACTGTGTACGACTGAATCGCAGGAGTTGTATTCAACTGTGAGGTGTTGAGCTGTCTTGTAACCAGCGGTAAATTAAATACCGCTACCGCTTCGGGCGTCGTTCCTGATACGATAATGGACAAATGGTCGCCAATGGCAATGACCGTTTCAAATGTTTCTGTCGATAGCTGCTGATGTCCTGTTGCCAAATCTTTGAAATAGGAAACATTCCTGCTTGAGCATGAACACAGCGCCACCAGCGTAATGCCGCCAATGATATATTTTACTGTCTTGAACATATTATTCATTTTGTATTAATGTTTATGGGAATGATTTTAATTATTTACCGTACTGTTTCTCATAATATTGCTGATAGACCCCGCTTGTAACGCGTTCCACCCATGCTGTGTTTGCCAGATACCAGTCAACGGTCTTTTCCAGACCTTCTTCCAGTTTGAGCGACGGCTGCCAGCCTAATTCACGCTGTAACTTATCGGAATCAATAGCGTAGCGCAAATCGTGTCCGGCGCGGTCGGTTACAAAGGTGATGAGTTTCTCTGACGTACCCTGTGCCCGTCCCAGTTTTTCATCCATAATCTTACATAACAGGCGAATAAGGTCTATATTCGTCCATTCGTTGTTTCCGCCGATGTTGTAGGTTTCGCCGTCTTTTCCGTGATGGAAAATGGTGTCAATAGCACGAGCGTGATCTTCAACATAAAGCCAGTCCCGCACATTTTCGCCTTTTCCGTAAATGGGTATGGGGCGATTGTGTCGGATATTATTAATTGCCAGCGGGATTAATTTTTCGGGGAAATGGTGAGAGCCATAGTTATTTGAACAGTTTGAGAGTACGACAGGCAATCCGTACGTGTCGTGATAGGCTCTTACGAAATGGTCGGATGCCGCCTTGCTTGCCGAATAGGGTGAATGTGGGTCATACCGGGTATGCTCGGTAAAACGGACGCCATCGACGGTCAGTGCGCCATACACCTCATCGGTGGAGACGTGATAGAAGCGTTTACCGTCCATAGCGCCTTTCCACAACTCTTTAGCTGCGTGAAGCAAATTGCATGTACCCATCACATTGGTACGGATAAAGGCAAACGGGTCGGTTATTGACCTGTCCACGTGCGACTCGGCGGCAAGATGCACCACGCCGTCAGGCTGACAGGTTTTAAATAATGCAATAAGCCTTTCGCTGTCGGTAATATCGACTTTTTCGAAGCGATAGTTGGGAAATGAGGCGATGTCGGTCAGATTTTCCAGATTCCCTGCGTATGTCAGGGCATCAAGATTAACAATTTGGTAATCGGGATATTTCCTGACAAAAAGCCGCACCACATGCGACCCTATAAAACCGGCTCCTCCGGTAATAATTAACGTTTTCTTCATGTAGCAATTAGTTTTTCCAACAGTCAGTAGCGTAAGCGTTACCGACAAATTCCGTGCAAAGGTATAAATTTATTTTGGAACAGGCGACACCTTCACCTCTTGGTTAATTCTTTTTTTGAGGTGCTATAAAAAGAGTTTTCAGTGTCACTGCCTGAAAGGCAGAATTTTCATAACCGCATACAAGCGATAGCGCAGTTTGCGGAAAAAGCCGCCTCACG
>JAISXJ010000121.1 GCA_031270565.1 Prevotellaceae bacterium | reverse complement strand
GTTTTTAACGACCTGTCTCGTTACAAACGAGATTACCATTTACCCCTCGTTACAAACGAGGGGTAGAAAATGGATTGCTTCAACAAGCAAACCACAGATTACAAATCTGCGGTAGCGGGAAACAATGAACAATGAAGAATGAAAAATCTCTGTGTAACTCTGTGAAATCTCTGTGCTTCTCTGTGAAAACAGAGAACACAAAAGCGCAAAAAACTGAAAACTAACAACTGACAACTTTTTTACAGCGCCTCAAAAAAAGAATTAACCGGCATCTCACTCTTTGCTTAACCTGAAAAATTTTTATTAGCTTTGCACGGCTAAAATGAATAACCACTCAACTGTACACAGTTGTTAAAAATAAGCAGTATGGCAAAGAACACAACAACAACAAATTCAGGTTCGAATCACAACATGATAGCGAACGGTACAAAAATCGTCGGCAACATCACCACAGATGCGGATGTCCGGTTTGACGGTGAAATTGACGGCGATATTACCTGTCAAAACAAGGTCATTATTGGTACGACCGGAGTACTGACAGGGAATCTTACCTGTATCAATGCCGATATTATGGGACACATCAAGGGTAAAATCGTGGTGTCGGAACTGCTTTCCGTGAAAAATACCGCCACCATTGAAAGTGACATTCACACCAAAATCATATCCATTGAACCCGGAGCAACCTTTTCAGGCACATGTTCAATGATATAGCATCCTGTTATATCAACCGTCCGGGGTAGGCTTGCAATCCCTTTTCAAGCGCCACCAACGCTTTTTGCAACTCCTCTTTTTCAAGGACGTAAGCAATGCGTACTTCTTGTTTGCCGTGTTCCGGATTGGAATAGAACCCTGATGCGGGCGCCATCATAACAGTTTGTCCGTTATAGGAGAAATCTGAAAGCATCCACGCACAGAATTTGTCACAGTCATCAATCGGTAGCCGTGCAGTGGTGTAAAACGCTCCCTGCGGCAGAGGCGAATAGACGCCGTCAATCTTATTCAATCCTTCAATAAGGAGGTTACGGCGGGAAATGTACTCGGTATAGGTCTTTTCCAAATAGGATTTGGGAGTTGACATAGAGGCTTCCGCTACCAGCTGTCCCAGCAATGGCGGACTCAATCGTGCCTGAGCAAATTTCAATACCCATGCAAGTACGTCTTCGTTGCGCGAAACAATTGCACCAACGCGAGTACCACATTCGCTGTATCGTTTGGAGAAAGAATCAATCAAAATAACCTGTTCATCAATGCCTGTGAGATTCATAGCGGAAAAATGCGGCTCTTTGGTGTAGCAGAACTCGCGATATACCTCATCGGCAAAGAGATAGAGATGATACTTCTGCACCAGGTCGCGGATTTGCAACAATTCCTCTTTACTGTACGTATAACCGGTCGGGTTGTTGGGATTGCAGATAAGGATTGCCTTTGTACGGGGGGTAATCATTTTTTCAAATTCACTGATTGGCGGCAATGCAAACCCCGTCTCTATTTTGGAAACCAAAGGTTTTACGTGAACGCCAGCCATCAAAGCATACGTTTTGTAATTGGCATAGGCAGGCTCCGGAATAATGATTTCATCGCCTGCATCCAGACAACTGAAAAAACTCAACAGCAGCGCTTCCGACCCGCCGCATGTGATGATAATATTTTGGGGTTGTAAAGAGATGCCAAACTCACGGTAATATTCCGTCATGCGTTTGCGCAAACTTTCAAGTCCCTGACTTGGGCTGTATTCGAGCACTTTTCGACTGAGATTGTGCATGGCAGCGATGCCTTCCTCAGGAGTGGGTAAATCGGGTTGCCCAATGTTGAGGTGATAGACGTGTATCCCTCTTTTCTTTGTTTCTTCGGCTAATGACGACAATTTTCTGATTGGCGACGCGGGTAAAGCCATGCCCCGTTCTGAACCTCTTAGCATAAGTGAAGTGTTTTTTACGCAGAAAGATGCTACACAAGCTACTTTCTACAAAGTTTTTGAAAACAGTGTAAATACATCGGCTCCAATTGGACATCTCCAAAAGGGTTACCGAAATGTGGCGCAAAGATACACCTTTTTTTAGTTATTAGAGTGCAGTTATTTCGGGTAAATGTATTAAAATTAAACCGGCAGTTGAAGATATAGACTTGAGTTCGGGAACGCCTTCGGACTTTTCGGAAGCCCAAAAGCAAGACAAAACCGAATGTGAATACGGCAAGAATAGCTGTACTATTTGTATATTTTCGCAACTACCCCAAAAGACGTATTCAAATATACTAATTTACAGTTTTGTATAAAAATTCAATGTACTCCTGCCTGTTCCATTCTCAAACCAATTCTTCTATGACTTAGACCTTCTTTGGGAGTTGCGGGAATGGATTTGTTTTTGGCGCTATGGGAACTTTAAGGATTGGAATACTGACAATGAATTGATTATATTTTCTCAAATCTTTTCAATCAATTCTCGTTTCACATACAACCGGTCAATACACACCAAAAAATTTTAAATGCTTGAAAACAGATATATAACCTGTTTCCTATGTGTGTCTATTTTTCTTCCTCACCCTTTATCTGCCTGATAAAGATAAACACTTCCGTACCTTCCGCTTTCGGCGAAGGAAAATTGACAAGCAACTCCATTCCCTGCACAAAGCCGACAGAGCGAATGTGGTCTATCGTTTCTTCCGAAAGGCTACAGCTATCAACAACGTTGTGAAACTTGACAGATAACTATTAAAATGTAAATTAAAAGTCAATCCGGTAACTTAATCCAAGCATATCTTTTGAAAGCCCAACACTACTTTTGTATAATTTGTTAGTTTGATACACAGAAACACGTCTTGCTCCGGGTGCTGTAAAAGCATCTATAATATTCCA
>JAISXJ010000113.1 GCA_031270565.1 Prevotellaceae bacterium | reverse complement strand
TTATCAACATAAGGACGGTGCAAATCAATGTTTTTAACATCGTAGTTTTCAGCGGAATAGTCGCCGACGCGGAAGTTCGGGTAGGGATTTTCAGCCATAAAGCCCGCCGCAACTGCCTTATCAATTTCGACAAAAAGCTCTTCAAGCGAACCGATGCAGATCTCTTCCGTATTGTCTTCGGTGCGCCAAATCGGCAGCGGTGTACCCCAGTAGCGACTGCGGCTGAGATTCCAGTCCTGCAGATTCTCAAGCCATTTCCCGAAACGTCCCGTCCCTGTGGATTGCGGTTTCCAGTTGATGGTGTCATTGAGGGCGATCAATTCGTCTTTGACGGCGGTGGTTTTTATAAACCAACTGTCTAACGGATAGTACAATATGGGCTTGTCTGTGCGCCAACAATGCGGGTAATTGTGCGTGTGTTTTTCCTTTTTTAAAAGCAAACCGTTATTTTGCAACCACAAACAAATCTCTGTATCAAGAGATAAATGTTCAGCAGGAAGTTCCTGATAATAAGCGTCTTTTACGAATTTTCCTGCAAAATTTTTGTAGAGTTCCACATCAACATTCGTTTTTACAAAATCAGCGTCTAAATCGTCAATTTTGTAGAATTTTCCTGTCAAATCGACCATCGGAACGAGTTTTCCGTTTTTATCTTTTAAAAGCATTGGAACAATATCGTTTTGCTTTGCCACTTTATCATCGTCTGCGCCAAAAGTCGGGGCAATATGTACAATGCCGGTGCCGTCTTCAGTGGTTACAAAATCGCCTGAAATTACCTTAAATGCTTGTCCATCAGGATTTACAAAAGGAATTAACTGCTCGTATTCCATTCCGACTAAATCTTTGCCTTTGTATTTTTCCAAAATTTCATATTCATTTTTTCCTAAAACAGAGGGCAAAAGCACTTCCGCCAAAATGAGATTTACCTCTTCTTTTGTAAATGGATTTTGTGTTTTAACTTTCACATAATCAATTTTTTCACCAACACACAATGCCGTATTTGACGGCAAAGTCCAAGGCGTAGTTGTCCAAGCCAAGATGTAAGTATTTTCGGCATTTTTCATTTTGAATTGCGCAATACAAGTCAAATCTTTCACATCTCTATAACAGCCCGGCTGATTTAATTCATGCGAACTCAACCCTGTTCCCGCGGCGGGCGAATAGGGTTGAATTGTGTAACCTTTGTATAATAAATTCTTGTTATACAATGTCTTAAGCAAGTTCCATAGCGTTTCGATATACTTGTTGTCGTAGGTGACGTAGGGATGCTCCATGTCCACCCAATAACCCATCAGACGGGTGAGCGTTTCCCATTCTTTGGTAAATTTCATCACTTCCCGACGACAGGCGGTGTTGTAATCTTCGATGCTGATCTTTCTACCGATGTCTTCTTTCGTGATACCGAGCAACTTTTCCACACCCAGCTCTACGGGTAATCCGTGCGTGTCCCAACCGGCTTTGCGCTTCACCTGAAAGCCCTGCATCGTTTTGTAGCGACAAAAAATGTCCTTGATGGTACGTGCCATTACGTGGTGAATGCCCGGCATGCCGTTGGCTGATGGTGGTCCTTCGTAAAACACGAATGGAGAACACCCCTCGCGCTGTTCGATACTCTGGTGGAAAACGTCGTTTGCTTCCCACTCCGCCAACACTTCTTTATTAATTTCGGAAAGATTAAAGTTCTGATATTCGTTAAATTTCTTCATCTGTATATATTTCAGTTATTTAATGTCAATATTCAATATTTTAGAAAATGCAAAGGTACGGGATAAATTCTCATCTGTCCAACAGAGATGAGCAATTCTTTATTTCAAAAATCCATATTCATAAACTTTCGGCTCGATTTTTGGGGACAATGTTTTCAACTCGGTCGCGAAGTGTGACGAGTAGTTCGTTGTATTGTTCGTCATCCGAGCAATTGTTCATTTATGAGTTTATCTAAACCGTTCAAAATAGTCAATGGTTTTTGCCAATCCCTCTCGCAGGGCAACGGTCGGTTGCCAGCCAAGCAGTTCACGCGCCTGAGTAATAACGGGCTGTCGCTGCATCGGGTCATCGGACGGCAATGGCAGATAGCAAATTTTTGACTTTGAACCGACTAAATCAATAACCATTTCCGCCAGCTGACGAATGGTAAACTCGGTTGGATTACCGATATTGACCGGACCAATGACACTGTTATCGGTGTTCATCATGGCAATCAGTCCGCGTATCATGTCATCACAATAGCAAAAACTGCGCGTCTGACTGCCGTCTCCATAAATGGTAATGTCCTGCCCTTTGAGCGCTTGCATAATAAAATTCGACACCACTCTGCCATCGTTAGGATGCATGCGAGGTCCATACGTATTGAAAATGCGTACCACCTTTATATGAACATTATTTTGCCGGTGATAGTCAAAGAAAAGCGTTTCGGCACACCGTTTCCCCTCATCGTAACACGAACGGATACCTGTCGGATTAACGTTCCCCCAATAACTTTCAGGTTGCGGATGAATGGCAGGGTCGCCATAAACCTCACTGGTGGACGCCTGTAATATCTTTGCTTTTATGCGTTTAGCCAGTCCGAGCATATTGATAGCGCCCATAACGGAGGTTTTTGTTGTCTTTATCGGATTATACTGATAATGTACGGGAGAGGCGGGACATGCCAGATTATAAATCTCATCCACCTCAATAAAATAGGGGACAATTACATCATGACGCACCAGTTCAAAATAATGATTGTCCATTAAATGTTCCACATTTGCCTTGTCGCCTGTGAAATAGTTATCCAGACAAATCACTTCATGCCCCTGACGCAACAACTCCTCACACAGATGCGAACCTAAAAATCCTGCTCCTCCTGTTACCAGAATACGTTTTTTTATTTGATTTTCGTTCATAATTTTATGCCGTTACGTTTGTCAAATGAGTTCTTTTCGTCCAATGGAAAAATAACGAATACCGTTTTTTCGCATATCTGCGGCATCATAAATATTGCGACCGTCAAGCACAATCGGATGACGCAATAATGATTTTATTTTCAATGGATTGATAGCCCTAAATTCGTTCCATTCGGTGAGCAGCATCATTGCGTCTGCGCCTTGCAGCGCTTCGTACATATCGGCGCAACAGGTGATGCTGTCGCCTAAACGGCGGCATGCCTCGTCCATAGCAACAGGGTCATAAGCACGAATATGGCAACCCGCTTTCTGCAACAGTTCGATAAGAACAAGTGAGGGCGCTTCGCGCATATCGTCGGTATTCGGCTTGAATGCCAAGCCGAGCAGCGCAATGGTTTTGCCGGAGAGCTGCCCGTCAAAGTAGCGATGCAATTTGTTGAACAACACCGATTTTTGCCGCTCATTAACCGCTTCAACCGCTTTGAGAACGTCCAGAGAATAACCATACTGATCACCGGTCTTGATAATAGCTTTAACATCTTTGGGGAAACACGACCCGCCATAGCCAATGCCGGCATAGAGAAACTTGCTGCCTATCCGCGAATCGCTGCCGATACCTTTGCGCACCATATTAATATCCGCACCAACCAGTTCACAGAGGTTGGCGATGTCGTTCATAAAACTGATGCGGGTCGCCAGCATGGCATTGGCGGCATATTTTATCATTTCAGCCGAAACAATATCGGTGAAAATAACCGGATGACCATTCAAGACAAACGGCTTATAAAGTTTCTCAAGCAGCTGTCTGGCGCGTTCGGATTCTACGCCGATGACAATGCGTTCGGGTTTCATAAAGTCGGTAATAGCATTACCCTCTTTCAAAAATTCGGGATTAGAGGCAATGTCAAAATCAATTTGTACATGTCTTTTGTCAAGTTCCTCTTGAATAGCCTGCTGCACTAATGCAGCCGTTCCAACGGGGACGGTACTTTTGGTTACCATCAGCACATAGTCGGTCATAGACTGTCCAACGGCATGCGCCACATCAAGCACGTGGCGCAAATCGGCGCTACCATCTTCGTTGGGAGGCGTGCCAACGGTTGAAAAAATAATCTCCACTCCGGACAACGCTTCGGCTATCGACGTAGAAAATGTTAAACGTCTTTTTTCGATGTTTCGGACAAGCAACGAATCAAGTCCCGGCTCATAAATAGGAGATTCACCTTGCTGCAAACGCGCAATTTTTGTTGCGTCAACATCCACGCACACCACATCAAAACCTACCTCTGCCAGACACGTACCCGTTACCAGACCAACGTAACCCGACCCTACAATTGCAATTTTCATATATTCTAATATTAAATAAATAATTGTTTATCAACGTCCATAAAGTGCCTCCTGTGTAGCACGCGAAGCCTTATGCGTGAGCAGTTCCGTAATAAATCCCACTCCATAACCAAAAAGCTGGATATAACTTGTTACAACAGACAGCAGCGCTACTTTCAATTGTCTGTTTTTTATAAATGACTCAACGGGAATTGCAGCGCAGTATAACGCGACAGGCAGCAACCACCGTCCGTCGCCTGCAATGACTGCTGCGGTCAGCAGTCCCAAATGCCCGATCACAAAGAGGGCGGGCAACAGGTGTACCGGTTTAAGAGAATCCGGATGTATTCTGTGCAACAATACACGTCCCTTGCCAAAGGTATTAACCTGTTTATAGAATTTGTACAAATTCACGCGCCGTTTGTGAAATACGCATGTGTCGGGGAAGAGGCGCGTGGAAAATCCCGCCTTTTTGATGCGGATACTCAAATCAATATCCTCGCCAATCATATTTTTATACCCCCCGATAACATCATAGACTTGACGCGAAAGTCCCATATTAAAGGAGCGGGGAGAGAATTTTTCTACCTGCTTTGTAGCGCCACGAATACCGCCGGTGGTCATAAACGATGTCATGGAATAGCTGATAGCCTTTTGTAACGACGAAAAAGAAGCATCAGCGCTGTCAGGACCTCCATAACAGTCAACATATTGACGGTTGAGATGCTTTCTGACCGTTTCGATGTAGTGCGCCGGAATGATGCAATCGGAATCAAAAAAGATGAAATAGTTCCCCGAAGCGTGCGCCATACCGAAGTTTCGCGTATCGCTTCGTCCGGAATTGGGTTTGTAGAAATAATGAATCGCCAATTTGTCGATATACTTTGCACAGACCGCATCACACCGACAGGTGGAGCCATCCTCCACTACCAAGACTTCAAAATCCGTATCGGTTTGTGCAGCAAGACTTGCTAATAACTCTTCGATTTCATCGGGACGGTTATATACGGGAATTATGATTGAAAATGTTTGCATTGGAACACTTTTTTCTCCTGTTGGAACAATAATGTAGCTGTGCCGATACACATCAGGAAAAGTGGGTGCAAAGATACGCCTTTTTTTAATGAATAGTGAATAACGAATAGTTATTAGTTTTTTAGTTATTAGAGTGTAGTTATTAGTTAGTAGCGAGTTGTCCTGAAGGGACATTATTTTCATAACCGCAGGTCAGCGACCTGCGGTA
>JAISXJ010000041.1 GCA_031270565.1 Prevotellaceae bacterium | reverse complement strand
GTTTTTAATAAATGATAAGCCCTTGAATACAAGGAGTTAAGCTGAATGCGGGGGGGGGCTTTTGTAACGAACTTACTTTTAGCCGGTTAAACCGTCTAATCTGAAAAAATGGTAAATATGGAATCCCAGATATAAGCATCTTTTTGTATTGATTTTAGATGTGTTTAAGAACGGGGCAAAGATAATGCTTTTTTTAGTTATTAGTTATTAGAGTGTAGTTTTTAGTGAAAAATATTTTTGCGTGCCTTGCTGGGCTTTTTGTTTTGTAAGTCGGACAGCTATTTCAGCATCTCCATAATTTTTGCTTCGATTTCGACAGCAAGGGGAATTGTCCAAGAATAAATTTGTACACTATTATTCCCAGACAACTCCTTAGCCGAATATCCCCCTGACAACAGCAAATATAAATATCAGAACGGTGAAAACTACGGGGTACTGTCTTCATTTGCCACAATGGATAGATTATCCAACGCCAAAACCTGCGCAGAGTTCCAAGCCGTACCCCCCGCCACCGAATAGTTCCACGCCAGGTACAATATTCCACCCACCATTAACTGTTGATTTAGTGTTTTGTTTGTTACCGAAACAACCGAACAAGGCGCATCGGCACAACCTGCCGTTTCACTGTCGCTTGCAAAAAAAGTTTCAAAATCATTGCCTGCCGCCGTCCAAACTTCGCCATCGGCAGAATAATACATTTTTAAACGAAATCCTGCTACCTGAGCGCCTTTTCGGTATTTTTCCACGTCATACGAAATATTGAAATTCTCAACAATTGTGCTGCCCACATTTTTTATCTTCAGGTAAAAATTTACTGCGTGTGTTTGTGTATCGGCTGTTCCTGCGGATACACCGCCAATTGCACGGTCTGTTGCATCATTGGTTGCTCCAAAGTTCCACAAACCGTTGGTTGCATTGCTGGCGAGGCTTGTTCCTCCTGCATACTCGGTTTGCTTTACGCCATTTGCGTAGGCGCCGGAAAAAACAGTGTGCGTTAAAGTAAAGATTTTTTCCATTTTCCAACCGACAGGCAGGGATGCCGTTGCGGAAGCGCCTATAGCATTAAAATCCTGCTGATATGTAATTTCCGCTTCAATGGAAGCAAAGTAATCATCTTCTGCCGGAACTGTCTGTTTTTCAAAATGGGTTACTAAAAGTGATGCAGAATTCGTTAAACCCAAACTCGAATTGGTAGCGTTTACCGTATAGGCGCCTTCGGTTGCGTTGCCCGTAAACAGTCCGTCGGTTGTAATTGTTCCGCCGGCATCTACTGTCCAGTCAAATGAAACCGTTTCGTTCATCAAGTTGTTGTACTGGTCATAAACTTTGCCAACATATTTTACCGTTCCTGTAAAATCATCGACTGTTTCGTTTGGTTTGTGGGTTTGCCACGTACTCCAAGCCATATTCTGCATATTGGTTGCCTGATCTTGCGTGATTGCATCCGGTTTATAGATCGACCCGACAGGCGTTTCGTTATAAATTGCGGCGTATTCGGCACAGGCAGCAAGATAGGTGGCGAGCATTGTCGGATGGCGATTGTCGGAATACAGTGCGTTTTTTGCTTCCTCGCCGTCGGTGGTATAAATTAAATCGTAAGCCAGAGCCAGCGGCACAAGCGACACGCCAAGTTCTTGCGCTACACTACGATAATTCGCATACAGAACATTAACGTCATCGCTCCAACTTTCCGAATCGGTATAAGCCCAGTTGACAGGCAGAAGAATTTTTGCGTTGGGATTAGGACAGTTTTCACGAATATAATCTACCCATAAACGCACAGAAGCGAGAAAATCTTCAACATCGGTGCGCGGTTTGCTGCTTTGTTCCTGCAAAATAATATGTGTCCATTGCTGTGAACGCACAGCTGTTTTCGACGAGCCGTCGGAAGCTTCATAATGCTGTCGCAACGACTCTCCCAGACGTGTGCATTTTGTCCAGTCGGCATCTTTTCCCATTGATGTAGCCAAAGATTCAAAAACGAGATACTGGTCGTTATAGTCAATCAGACTATTGTTAAGCGAAAGAATGGTTACCTCTTCCGGAACTGCCGTCAAAAGCATTGCATTTTCGGGACGCACTTTCAAGGTGGTGGGTTCGGATGCCGCAACCGGACAGACAGCGCCGTAGGTGTAGTTAACGGTGGCGGTTGGATACAGATTATCCAATTCTCCCGTGCTGCCTAAGGGTAAAACGCGATATTCAATAAAACCACTGTAAACAATTGCCGTTCCTTTTGGAATAGTTATGCCTGCCTTGGGTGTGAAAGATTGTGTTGTTGCGGAGTTTGTTACTTTTGTCAACACCGTTGATCCGGCAACGCCGCCAACAGTTAAATTGTTAATATTAATACCATTGTTACGAAAAGCCGTCGTTTCGGTATGCGTATCATAACCGCTAATGGTAACAACAATATTTCCCTGGTCGTCCGTTTCCCATTTGAAATACGCCGCATCTTCATCGCTTTCAACTGCGTATCCATTACCCGCAGCGGGATTAAACAAATTATCATCGCAATAGGGTGATACGGGAATATCGACTTGATCTGCAATAGAAACCGTCCATGGAACAGCATCGGAAAGCGGGGAGTCGGTGTAAGTGCCGGTATCATCCAATGCCTGAACTTTTACGTCAAAAGTTCCCGAAAAGGCGAAATTCAAAGTTACGCTGTTACTCGTAATTGTTTGCACAGCCAGTTCAGTTGCGTCGTTATAGATGTACACTTTGTATTGATTTGCGTCTGCAACCGAAGAGAATGTAAGGTTATTTTCGGCTATTGCCACATTGTCAGGGGCAGGCAAAGCCGTTTTCACAATAGTTCCGTCAATGTGTAACCAGTTTTGTCCTATCCAAACATAAACGCCAACACCCATAGTTGTATTGGTGTTATAGACCATTAATCCGATGTGTTTAAGTTTTTCATCCTCCAAATCGCCGAATGGATTTGCAGTTCCGAGATCTACTTTTGGCAAGAGCAGCCCTTTGGTAGAAGTAACGCCATTTTCATCTGCTTCGTGCTCTTTCAAGTCGAGCAATGCCCCCGCTGCAGGTTCTATGCCGGAACCTATTGTTACCTGCGCCGCAATAGGAGCGACGCTCAAAAATCCTGCAAAGAGAGCAAGAAAAAGAAATTGATTGGTTTTCATAAGAGTAATAATTAAATTGTAAGAAAGATAATAATTGTTTTATATTTATTTGCGAACCCCCAGTTGCGGACAGCGTCCTGACGTCTTCGGGAAGAAATCCGCAGTTACGGACGGCGCCCCGACGACATCCGGAGAGAGCGTCATAAACCGTCAAATAAAAAAAATCTAAGGTTTTGTTAATCCCTTGAATACAAGGAGTTAAGGCAAATGCAGGGGGGGGGCTTTTGTAACGTGCTTACTTTTAGCCGGTTGAACCGTCTAAACTGAAAAAGTGGCAAATATAGAATACCAGATGTAAGCATCGTTTTGAGTTGATTTTTTGATAAGAATAACGGTGCAAAGATACACCTTTTTTTATAATGAAGTAATGAAGAAATGAAAAATACTTTAGTGAATAACGAATAGTGAATAGTGAATAGTGAATAATAAAAAAACGAGAACGAGAGATGTGCGAGGAGTAACGCCTGACGGCGTTTATTGTGCATTTCTTCACTCTTCATTCCTTAATTTCTTCATTAAACAGAAAAGCCCCCGTTTCCGGAGGCTTTTTGTTTTGTAAGGCGGACAGCTATTTCAGTGTCTCTATAATTTTTGCTTCGATTTCGGCAGCAAGTTCGGGATTATCAAGCATGCATTTCTTGGAGGCATCACGCCCCTGTGCCAGCTTGTTATCGCCGTAGCTGAACCACGACCCGCTCTTCTTGATGATACCCAACTCTACGCCCAAGTCTATCAACTCACCCGAACGCGAGATGCCTTCGCCAAACATAATATCAAATTCTGCCTTGCGAAACGGCGGGGCAACCTTATTTTTTACCACTTTCACGCGGGTTTGATTGCCGAGCTGAACATCTCCGTCTTTAATCGGTCCGATGCGCCGTATGTCCAGCCGCACCGAAGCGTAGAATTTAAGCGCATTACCTCCCGTAGTTATCTCGGGAGAGCCGAACATCACGCCAATTTTTTCACGTAACTGGTTAATAAAGATACAGGTGGTATTTGTTTTGCTGATGAATGCCGTGAGTTTGCGCAGGGCTTGCGACATCAAACGCGCCTGCAATCCCACTTTGTTTTCGCCCATATCGCCTTCAAGTTCCGACTTTGGCGTAAGCGCCGCCACCGAATCGACCACCACAATATCCACTGCCGAAGAGCGAACAAGCTGATCTAATATCTCCAAAGCCTGTTCACCGCTGTCGGGTTGAGCAATGAGGAGATTTGCCACATCCACGCCAAGATGTTCGGCATAAAAACGATCGAAAGCGTGTTCGGCGTCAATAATGGCGGCAATACCGCCCGCCCGTTGCGCCTCGGCAATAGCGTGAATGGCTAAGGTTGTCTTTCCGCTTGATTCCGGTCCGTAAATTTCAGTAACGCGCCCACGCGGGTAACCACCCACGCCCAAAGCAACATTCAGCCCGATAGAACCTGATGGAATTACGCTCACTTCCTCAATCTTTTCGTCGCCGAGTTTCATAATAGCGCCTTTTCCGTGATCCTTCTCAATCTTGTCCATTGCTAACTGGAGGGCTTTGAGTTTTTCCACCGATGGCTTTTTCTGTTCTTCTAACATATTTTTTCTTATTAATAATTTAACACAGAGATATTAGTTTGTTCTCAAAATTTGTGCCGCGTGAGCAGCTGTATTTATTTCATCAGGGGTAATGATACGCTCAAGAATACCCTCTTCATTAAAGATGAATGTGGTACGGAAAGTCCCCATATAGGTACGTCCGTAGAGTTTTTTCTCACCCCAGACGCCAAATAGTTCTACAAGCTGCCTGTCGGTGTCGGCAACGAGCGGGAATGGCAACTGATGTTTTTCAATAAATTTTCTGTGCGAACGGTCGTTGTCAATACTTACGCCAACAAGGGCATATCCGGCTTTACGCAGGTCTGCATAATTGTCGCGCAGATTGCATGCCTCTGCCGTACAGCCCGATGTATTGTCTTTCGGATAGAAAAAGAGCGCCAGTTTCTGTCCCGAAAACTGGGATGCCAATAATGGCTCTCCATTTTGGTCTGTGCCCAGTACTTCAGGAATTTTATCTCCTATTTTCATATACAAATCATTTAATATAAGCTATTTGTTACAGTAATGCAATAGTGCTTCCACAGCCAGACGATAGGAATCCAGCCCAAAGCCGGCTATCGTACCCGTTACTGCCGCTGAAAGCAGCGAGGTATGTCTCTCAACTTCCCTGCGAAATATTTGTGAGATATGCACCTCCACCACAGGCGCGGTTATCGCCGACACCGAATCGGCAATAGCCACCGAAGTATGCGAATAACCCGCAGCATTAAGAATAATGCCATCGACAGAAAAACCAACTTCCTGAATTTTATCAATGATAGCCCCTTCGCTGTTCGACTGATAATAGTCAAACGTTACGCTTTCGTAACGTTCTCTCAACTCTTGCAGACAGCTCTCAAACGTTTGATGTCCATAAAGATGAGGTTCCCGAGTACCAAGCAGATTAAGATTGGGACCATTGATAATAACGAATTGCATACCGACGTCTGAATTAATTTTCTGCAAATGTACATGATTTTTTCCAGACACTTTCAAATAATGCTTTCTATGGCTAAATCTTTTTTTATGGCACGACAAAAATAGCAAAAAAATAGTGAATAATGAATATTTTTGTAGAGTTTAGAGTTTAGTCTCTTCCGTGTAGTTCCGTGTAATCTGTGGCTAAATTACTTTTTTTCTGACAACTGAAAACTGATAGCTGTGTCACTGCCTGCAAGGCAGAATTTTCATAACCGCATACAAGCGATAGCGCAGTTTGCGGAAAAAGTCGCCTCGCGAACCTGCACCTGAAAGGTGCGACAAGTGATAAAAAGTCCTGCCTTGTCAGGACTACTAACTACACTCTAATAACTACAAACTAATAACTATTCGTTATTCACTATTCATTATTCACTTTATATTATAGCACCTCAAACAAGGAATTAGCCACATATTTAAATAAATAAAAATCTCATTATTTATGCGTATCTTGCGACGGCAAAAAAGCAGCAATTATTTACTCTATAAATATTTAATACCTATTATTTTATGAAAGTATATCAAGCAAATGAGATTAAAAACATTTCATTGTTGGGCAGTTCAGGCTCAGGAAAAACCTCTTTGATAGAAGCAATGCTCTATGAAAGTGGCGTTATAAAACGTAGAGGAACAATAGCCGGAAAGAATACTGCTGCCGACTATTTTCCCGTAGAGCAGGAGTATGGTTATTCGGTTTTTTCAACCGTCGTGCACGTTGAATGGCTTGACAAAAAATTGAACATCATTGATTGCCCCGGCTCGGATGATTTCATCGGCGGCGCTATCTCCGCCATGACCGTAACCGATCAGGCTGTGATTTTGCTCAACACGCAGTATGGCGTCGAGGTAGGCACGCAAAACCATTTCCGCTACACCGAAAAAGCCGGCAAGCCCGTGATTTTTGTCGCTAACCAGTTGGACACCGAAAAATCGGATTTCGACAAACTGGTGGAGCAATTGCGCGAAAGTTTTGGCTCCAAAGTGGCGTTAATTCAGTATCCTGTCAATGTGGGCGTGGATTTTAATGCCGTTATTGATGTCCTGAAAATGAAGATGTATCGTTGGAAGCCTGAGGGTGGCGCACCGGAGATTCTGGATATTCCCGAAGCTGAAAAGGCAAAAGCGGAAGACCTGCACAATATCTTGATAGAAGCTGCCGCCGAAAATGACGAAACGCTGATGGAAAAGTTTTTCGACCAGGGGTCTCTTGATGAAGAAGATATGCGCATCGGCATCCGCAAGGGATTGGTTACGCGCGGCATCTTCCCGTTGTTCTGCGTCTGCTCGGGACGTTCTATGGGCGTACGCCGGTTGATGGAATTTTTGGGTAATGTGGTGCCTTTCGTTAGCGATAGCCCCAAAGCCATTACCACGTCGGGCGTAGAAGTTGCCCCTGACTCCAACGGACCAACAAGCCTTTTTGTTTTCAAAACAAGTGTTGAGCCTCATATCGGCGAAGTCTATTATTTCAGGGTGATGTCGGGAAAAATCCACGAGGGAGATGACCTGACCAATACCAGCCGCAACGGTGCAAAAGAACGGTTTAGCCAGCTGTTTTGCGTGTCGGGACAGATTCGCAATAAAGTGGAAGAACTTGTTGCCGGAGACATAGGGGCAGTTGTAAAACTCAAAGATACACGTACCGGCAACACCATCAACGGCAAGGGGTGCGACTGGATATTCCCCGCCATAAACTATCCGGCGCCAAAATATCGCCGTGCCATCAAAGCTGTCAGCGACGGCGAAGACGAAAAGCTGAGCGAACTGCTTACACGGATGCACGAAGAAGACCCGACGTGGATTATTGAACAGTCCAAAGAGTTGCGCCAGACCATCCTGCACGGACAGGGCGAATTTCACTTACGTACGCTCAAATGGCGACTGGAAAATAATGAAAAACTGCCGGTAGAATATCTCGAACCGCGTATTCCATACCGTGAAACCATCACAAGGTCGGCACGTGCCGATTATCGACACAAAAAACAGTCCGGCGGGGCTGGACAGTTTGGAGAGGTGCATCTTATCGTTGAGCCTTATGTCGAGGGAATGCCTACGCCTGAGGTATATAAATTCGGCAATCAGGAATTTAAAATCAGTGTACGCGACACGCAGGAGATTAATCTTGACTGGGGCGGCAAACTGATTTTCATCAACAGTATTGTAGGAGGATCGATTGATACTCGTTTCCTGCCGGCAATCCTTAAAGGGATTATGGACAGAATGGAGCAGGGGCCGCTTACCGGATCATACGCCCGTGATGTGCGGGTGATTGTTTACGACGGCAAAATGCATCCGGTTGACTCAAACGAAATCTCATTTCGTCTGGCAGGACGTAACGCCTTTGCACAAGCCTTTAAAGAGGCTGCCCCCAAATTGCTTGAACCGATTTACGATATAGATGTTTTGGTGCCAAGCGACCGTATGGGTGATGTGATGAGCGATTTGCAGGGACGGAGAGGTATGATTATGGGCATGAACAGCGAGCGTGGCTTTGAACATCTGCAAGCCAAAGTGCCGTTGAAAGAGCTGTCGAGCTACTCAACTTCGCTCAGTTCGCTGTCGGGGGGACGTGCCTCGTTCACTATGAAGTTTGCTTCATACGAGCTTTGTCCCGTTGATGTACAGGACAAGCTGCTTAAAGAGTACGAAGCCTCGCAGCAGGATAAAGACTGATTGCGTATTTAATAATGCTATCAGAAACAGTAAAAGCCCCTTGCAACGGGGGCTTTTTGTTTGCTTTGGCGGTCGCTTTTATTCTGAAATGCAACGCACACTAAAGCCGTACGACCGATTGGTGAAGTCGTTCGTGCTCTGGTCACTGCTGATGAAGTATATGCGGCGACTGGAACTTGTGCTAGCGGTAGAGCTCCAGTAGCAGCCGTGGTCGCCACGGTTGTTCAACAAGCCATTGGTGTAGAACCGGACGCCGGCAGCGGGCAAAACCAATGCGTCGCCGAATTTAATACCGGTGTCTTCTTCGCCCGTAGTCCAGGTTAGTGAAGTGCTTGTGCTCCAGCTCGTGCCACCGTCAGCAGTGCGGTATATGGTGTTATTGTCAAGCACGCCTTGCCATTCTTCAATTGTAGGAACGCGCCAACCGGAAGGGCAGGGATTCTTATTATCCATGTCCCAGTTTATGTTCCAACCGGTCGGTACCGTACCGCCTCTGTTTGCCCAGGCAGGCGGATAATTGGAATCTGTTATTTCATCGCTCGTTGCAAAATTTTCAACTGCAGATAACGCCACTACACTCGTACCCCATTTATACATTGCCCCGTGAATATCCCTCGAAATCGTAAACGGGTCAGCCCCTTCATTAGCGCCAAGGTTGTGACACATGAATGTTTTCCATACTCCGCTCGCCACATACGCCCCGCAACATGCACAATCCTGAAGCGATATGTTCAGTTCAATGGCTCTGTCGGCGTTGCCGTCATTATAAATGACATACAGTTTGAGTTTTAAGCCTGTGTCGCGGGTAAGACCTGACAGGTCGTTTTGCAGCGACGATTTGTAATTTACCGTTACCTTGCAGGCAGTGCTGATACCGTTACTGCTATAATCTGTAACCGGCATAATACTTTCAACAATCTTTCCGGCGCCGACGGCTTCGATGAACCCAAAGCGAACATTGTTTACCGTACCGGAAGGAGTAAACGTGTATACCTGCACGCCGGAATAGGGAGCCGCACTAACGCCGTCCTGAGACGTGCGGTCAGTAAACACGGTCTTCTGGAAGATACGGACAGCTGTCGTGCCGCAACCGTTTATGCCGTCATTGCCGGTGGCAATGTCAAAGCAGAACTTACCGGTAAACGTACCGCTACCTGTAGGAATACAGACGCCGTCGCTGCCGCCGATATAATTCCATTTGTTGCCGTCCCAGATGTAGATTCCGTCGCCATTTATTGGGAATTCGTCATTCGTATTCCAGACCATAGCGCCTGCCAGCGCCTGTTTATGGGCGTCATCAGTAATAGCGCTTGCATTTGGAAAAGAAGCGGGAATGACATTTACAGCCTTCAGCTCCACATTCGAGAGTAACAGCCCGCCTTTGGTTGTGCTGTTCAAATCAAGGATAGTCCCTGCCTTAGGTGCATCACTGCCGCCAATAGTTACCTGCGCCGCAGAAAAGGAAGAGACGCTTAAAAATGCTGCCACGAGCGCAGCGAAAAGAAAAAGATTAGTTTTCATAACAGTAATATTTAAATTGTGAATCAAATAAAAATCGTT
>JAISXJ010000139.1 GCA_031270565.1 Prevotellaceae bacterium | reverse complement strand
CCTTGAATACAAGGAGTTAAGGCGAATACGGGGGGGGGCTTTTGTAACGAACTTACTTTTAGCCGGTTAAACCGTCTAATCTGCAAAAATGGTAAATATAGAATCCCAGATGTAAGCATCGTCTTGAGTTGATTTTAGATGTGAACAATATCGGCGGCAAAGATAATACTTTTTTAGTGAATAACGAATAATGAATAGTGAATAATTTTTTTTTAGTGGTTAGAGTGTAGTTTATTAGTGAATAACGAATAGTGAATAGTGAACAGTTGTCCGCAAGGACAAAATGTGAATAACCGTAAGTGCAACGGATAGCAACGAAACACACCCAACCTCAACCCGTAGGGTTGAACTAAAATGCTGAAAATATGAGATTCTCAACGCCTCAAAATGAGTTGCGACACCCAAGTGTCAAAGTCAGGTGATGATAATTCAACCCATACGGGTTGATGTTCAGCGTATTGCGATGTCCGTAAGTTGCACTTACGGTTATTCACATAACGCCCTGACGGGCAATGAAAAAGAACGTTTTAAGCAGCGAGCGCAGAATTAGTTATCAGTTTTCAGTTTTTAGAGTTTAGAGTTTTAATTCTCAATTCTCAATTCTCAATTCTCAATTCGTAATTATTCACTATTCACTATTCGTTGTTCACTAATTATGTTCCGCTTGGCGATATTTTGTTGTGTCATGATAGTTTACTACCTTTGTGCCCGTTATTTTACTGTAAAACGCTATGATTACAGCAGCCATAAAGCAAACCGGACGGTATGTCGAACTGATGGGTAAAACGTTCTCCAAGCCTGATAACTGGAAAATGTTTTGGCGGCAACTGCCCAAAGAAATGGAAAAACTCGGTGTCAATTCGATAGGAATTATCGTATTGATTTCGGTGTTTATCGGCGCTATCATGACAATGCAGACGATACTGAACACGGAAAACCCAATGTTGCCGCGTTACAGTACGGGATTGGTGCTCAGAGACACACTCCTGTTGGAATTTTCATCATCCATTATGAGTTTGTTGCTGGCAGGCAAGGTGGGGTCGAACATCGCTTCGGAAATCGGTACAATGCGTATCACGGAGCAAATAGATGCTTTGGATGTTATGGGGATTAACTCTGCCAACTATCTCATCCTGCCGAAAATCATTGGACTTGTGCTGTTTATGCCTGCACTGGTGATTTTCAGCGTGTTTTGCGGAATGTTTGGCGGCGTGGGAATAGCCTATTTTACCGATTTGATTACGATGTCCGATTTTCTTTACGGTATCCAGTACGCCTTTATCCCGTTTTATCTGACCTATTCGCTGATAAAATCGCTGTTTTTTGGCTTTATAATTGCCTCCATATCGGCGTTTTACGGCTATTATGCATTCGGTGGAGCGTTAGATGTCGGACGGGCAAGCACCAATGCTGTGGTGAACAGCAGCGTATTGATTCTTTTGATAAATATTATTCTGACCAAACTTTTGCTGACATGATTGAGGTAAAAAACCTGCATAAATCATTCGATGGCAAGGAGGTGTTGCACGATATCTCCGCGCAGTTTCACCAGGGAAAGGTCAATCAAATCATCGGACAGAGCGGATCGGGAAAAACAGTGCTGATGAAGAGTATCATCGGGCTGTATCCGGTTGACAGAGGAAAAGTACTCTATGACAACAGAAACCTCCCCGACATGAGCAAACGGGACATCAGCGCCTTGCGGCGCGAAGTGGGGATGCTGTTTCAGGGAGCAGCGTTGTTTGACTCGCAAACGGTAATAAACAATGTCCTTTTTCCGTTGGAGATGTTTGCCACGCAAATGAGTAAAACCGCCCAGCGTGCACGCGCCGTTTTCTGTCTGGAACGGGTGAATTTGCCGCAAACAGCGTTTGACCTCTATCCGGCGGAGATAAGCGGCGGCATGCAAAAACGGGTAGCCATTGCGCGAGCAATCGCCTTAAACCCAAAATACCTCTTTTGTGATGAACCAAATTCGGGACTTGACCCCATAACCGCTCTGGTCATCGACCGTCTGATAGAAGATATTACAAAAGAGTTTGAGATTACAACTATTGTGAATACACACGATATGAACTCTATTATGGAGATAGGAGCGCATATTATTTTTATCGAAAAAGGGCATAAGGCATGGGAGGGGTCGAAAGAAAACATCTTCACTTCCGACAATGAAGCCCTGAACAATTTTGTGTTTGCTTCCAAATTTTTCAAGAAAGTAAAACAAAGCGTGAATACAACAGAAGAATTATAAACCACATAAAATATTATCATATATGTCAGAAAAAACCAAATACAGTGATGTGGAACTGGAAGAGTTCCGTCAGATCATCGAAAACAAATTAGCGATTGCACGCAGAGAATATGCAGAACTGAAATCGTATGTAAGCAATTCCGACGGTAACGATATTACCGACACGTCTCCCACGTTCAAAACGTTGGAAGAAGGGGCTTCAACGCTATCGAAAGAGGCTTCAGGGCAGTTGGCGCAACGTCAAATGAAATTTATACAGCATCTTGAAGCCGCTTTGGTGCGTGTTGAAAACAAGACTTACGGCATTTGTCGAAAGACAGGCAAACTGATTCCCAAAGAGCGTTTGCGGGCTGTACCTCACGCCACGTTGACCGTTGAGGCAAAGGAAACCAGTAAGCGCTGAAGCCGGTATCTTATCCGAAATAAAAATGAGAAACGCCACAAAAACCATACTCTTTATTGTTTTCCTGTTGCTGATTGACCAGTGCGTAAAAGTGTGGGTCAAGACATCTATGTCGCTGGGCGAGAGTATTCACGTGTTCGACTGGTTTCAGATTGCCTTTGTGGAGAATCCGGGCATGGCTTTCGGATGGTCGTTTGGAAATAAAACCATATTGACCATTTTCAGGGTGCTGGTGAGTGCGTTTATCCTTTATTACATCTGTGTTCTGGTGAAACAGCAATACAAACAGAGTTACATCTTTTGTGTGTCGCTGATTTTTGCGGGCGCTATCGGCAATATTATTGACTGTCTTTTTTATGGCGTCATCTTTTCCGAAAGCGCTTTCGGAAGGGTAGCAGAATGGTTTCCGGCAGGCGGCGGATATGCTCCTTTGCTGGAGGGAAAAGTGGTTGATATGTTCTATTTTCCCCTGTTCACATTCCCGGACTGGGTGCCATGGCTGAGGGGAGAGGTGTTTTTCAGTCCGGTGTTTAATGTGGCTGATGCGGCGATGACGACGGGCATTTTCATCCTTATACTCTTTTTTATGCGCGACTTTAACGTAACTTTCGACCGCGTTTTTTCGCGTAAAAAGACGAAAGACAAAACAGAATAACAATGCTGCGGGTAAGAAATATGGTGTTTCCGGTGGCGCTGGCTGTTTGCCTTTCAGGCTGTCAGATGCGACCGACAAATGTGATGCGGTCGTCGAAAATGGTTGATGTGCTTTGCGACATTCATCTGACCGAAGCAACCATCCAGACACGCATACCAAGCGCCGCAAACGCAACAAAGCAGAGCTATCACGATGCCATATTTGAAAAATACGGTATCACCCGCAGCGATTTTGACAGGTCGATAACATGGTATGCACGGCATCCGTACAAGCTGGCAGAAGTGTATGCCGAAGTGCAGGCGCGTATGGAAACGCTCGTTCAGGAGGTAGGAGACTACAAGTATCATCCCGAAGCCAAACTGATTGCGGCAGCCGATTCGCTGGATACAATTCCTCTGTTTTCATTTGCTCCGCAATACCTTTTCCACGAATTGCCCGTGAATGATACATTACAGTTTGAAACGGATCAGACGCACTATTTCGCCGTTGGCGATGTGATAGTATGGCGTTTTTTGCAACGGATGTCTCCGCTTGACAGTCTGCCGGACAGGGCAGACAGCATCGTAGCAAGATTGTGGGTCAGCTATGAGGACGGACACACCGACTCTCTGTCAAGCCCCGTTTATGCCGACACGCTCACAAGGCGTTACACGTTCCGGATGCCGACCGGACGCACCTTGAAACCCGTAAAGGTTAAGGGGGCATTCTACGTCGGGACAATGGACTTTAAGCGGTTGCAGATAGATTCGGCATCGTTGACGAGAATATACAACCATCACCGCTATCCCCTACCCGACTCCATTCGCCGGAAAGCGGATGCCTTGCTGCCCGTCAAACAGACAAAACCTATGCCTCAGGCATTGAAACTGCTGGAAAACAGTAATAGAGAGTTGCTCAAATCACCGCTTCATACCAATGATACGTCGCGCAGAGCGTCTGGCAGCCGCTAAGGCGATGTTGCCAGACAGGATTATGACAACTGCTGTCATAGAACGTGAAAACGGTGTGGTAACGGCAATCTATCCAATGGAACAATTGCTGTCGGAACCGCCAAATACACGTTATTATTCAGGTTTAATCACCGCCGAAGCAACAGAGGGACTGACATGGCTGGGCTATCATATCGCAGGCGTAGAGGTGGGTTATCGGGGACGACTGCTTCTCTTTGAACATTTCGACGGAAAAAATATGCAACCTCTCAAAGAAACAACATGCCGAATACTGTAAGAACTATGATACTTGACAATTTCTTTTCAATTACCGCTTTCTCAGGTAACGAGTCGGGATACTCGGCTGTCATAAAACTTAACCCCGAACATCCCGTCTATCAGGGACATTTTCCGGAACAGCCCGTTGTGCCCGGCGTATGTACAATGCACATTGTTAAGACATGCGCTGAAAAAGCAATTGGCAGAGCGTTGACGTATGCGTATGTGGCACAATGCCGATACATCGCCATTATTACACCCGATATGGAACAGTTGTCGGTTTGCCTGCAACTGACGGAGCAAGCCGAACGCTGGCTGTTAAACGCTGAGGTATGTGTCGCCGAAACGGTTATGATGCGGTTGAAGGCGGAGTTAATTCTCTGTAAATGTTAACAAAAAAACCGTATGCGTACAGCCGTAAAGATAGATATTAAAAACAGGCAGGCGAGTTTTAACTATGAACTGCTCGACCGCTACAATGCCGGCATTGTGCTGCTTGGAACGGAAATCAAATCTATTCGCGAAGGTAAAGCAGGCTTGGCAGACGCCTATTGTACATTCATTGGCGAAGAGTTGTGGGTGCAGCACATGCATATAGCTGCCTACCGGCTTGGAACGGCTTACAACCACGAAGCGCAGCGTAGCCGCAAACTGCTCCTGACCAAACGCGAGTTGCGCAAACTCAGCAGGGCAACCAAAGAGAGCGGACTGACCATCATTCCTACACGCCTCTATATTGATGAAAAAGGATTTGCAAAATTAGAGATAGCGCTGGCGCGGGGCAAGAAAAACTACGACAAGCGAGAAAGCATTAAGGAGCGAGAAGACCGGCGGCAAATAGACCGCGCGCTCAAAGGCAGTCATTAAGATGTTGTCTGATTAAAACCGGCATAGGCTGTAAAGATAATTTTTGTATAATTACAGGATTGTTAACTCGCTAATAAAAAGTTTGGCACGCTTATTGTCATAACTCTGAATACACTAAAATTTTTCTCTCATGACAGCTCTAAAGATATCGCTGATAGGTGTATTGTGTAGTTTTACATTCTGTCTAAAGGCGCAAACAAATGCTGCTCAACGTGTTATATCTGCTTTTGAACAGGGTAACAGCACAGTATTAATGGAGATGATGAATGATCGCATTGAGTTTGACATCATCAACAGTCTTGCCAATGTAGTCTCCAAACAACAGGCGCATCTTATCCTTTCCGACTTTTTTCGACGTAATATACCACAATCGTTAGTTATTACTTCATCTGAAATAAAAGCCAAAGCATGTCATTTCACGGCAACACTTCAAACTGAAAAGAAAGCGGTGTTCTATATATCTTTTATGATGCAAAATGATTTAATTCAACAACTTCGTATCGAACAACAATGACAGATCTCAAACAATTCATCGCTCTTTGGTTTGCTGAAGATATTGGCGATGGCGACCATACTTCTTTAGCGTCCATTCCTGAGGATGCGCTTGGAAAATCACAGTTAATTATCAAGGAAGACGGCATTATAGCGGGCATAGAAGTAGCTCGAAGCGTCTTTGCGGCGTTTGACGCCACGTTGAAAATGACAACCTTTCTGCACGATGGCGATGAGGTTCGTGCAGGGGATATTGCCTTTGAGGTAGAGGGGCGCGTGCTGTCGCTTCTGCAAACAGAACGGCTGATGCTCAACATTATGCAACGTATGAGCGGCATTGCCACACGCACACGCAGCTACGTTGAGCAGTTGAAAGGTACCAAAACAAAAACGCTGGATACGCGCAAAACAACACCCGGCTTGCGTCTGCTGGAAAAAGAAGCCGTCAGAATCGGCGGCGGTGAAAATCACCGTTTCGGACTGTATGATATGATTCTTTTGAAAGATAATCATGTCGATTTTGCCGGAGGCATTGCGCAGGCTATCACACGTGCCAAAGACTACTGCAGGCAACATAACAAAACACTCAAAATAGAAATTGAAGTGCGCACATTCGAGGAATTGAACGAGGCGCTTGCCGTTGGTGGCGTCGATCGCGTGATGCTTGATAATTTCTCCGTCGAAGATACAAAACGCGCCGTTGAGCTGATTGCCGGACGTGTTGAAACCGAATCTTCGGGAGGAATAACGCTAAAAACTTTACGCGATTATGCTCTTTGTGGCGTTGATTATATTTCTGTCGGAGCGCTCACTCATTCTGTTAAAAGTCTGGATATGAGCTTTAAAGCAGTTGTATAACTTCCTTTTTCGCGGTTGTTTCAGACCTTGATTTTTATGAAATGTTAAAAATGAAGATTTGTTTAGCAGAGCATTATTTTTTCCATACCTTTGTCAACATCATAATGGATTATTGAATAATAGTCGCACTGCTTTAGAGATTGGAAAATTCTACATTTTTGTTTTCTATTCTGGGGTAAAGTTGGTGAATCAATGGCGGGCTGCGCCTTACGGGGTATCCATCGTGAAAGCGGTGGACGGCAGATTACAAAGAGTACCTACTCCTCAAATCCTGATTTTTTAGGGATTATTCTCAACCGAAAGCAGTGCGATTTTTTTTTGTAACGCTTAGGTAGGACGGGACAATGATGAAAAATGAAAAGCAAAAAGCCCCTTGCGGGGCTTTTCTGTTTGTCTGAACTCATATCCGATGGCTATTCATATGTAAATTCATCTTCCAGAAACAGAATCAGAGTGTCGTCTGTCTTTGTGATTTCAACATCCACTGTTGTTCCTGATGTTCCTCCTGCCGGAAGCTCGCAGGTAATAAGTCTGGACGAATGAACGACTACATTCAGACATTGCTGAGTTCCTATCTTTACGATGGGCGTAGCAAGGTAACGTTTCTGATCTAACGCCGCGTTGTGCTGGATTTCGGCTCTACTAAGTACACGACTGTAAAGACGAAGAGAGTGAAAGATTGAACCATTGAGATTTGACCCTATAGATATGGATCCACTGGCAGTATTAAGGGGATTTCCACCCTGTCTTTCATCAATCACAGCCTCAATGTTATTAATATATGCCTTAGTATTGGTTACATCACCTATGGAATTTTTATAGGTTGATGTTACCGTGTTGATGGTATTCGGTGTTGTCAATGAAGGTGTATTATTGGTAGGACAAATAACCAAGTTATTAGCATTTCCGCCAATAGCATAAAATTTCCCTCCGCTACTACAGGAACCAGTTGTTCCACGATATTGAACTCCAAAACTGGTATTTGTGCTATTACCTCCATAAAAAAAAATAATTCTCTGTGTCCCATCATTTGTGCTAAACATAGTCTCCGGCGTTCTGAATATCACCTCAACCGTTCTGGCAACATCACCAATAGGATAAATAGCTGGAAAAGTTGCATTATAAAAAGACTGCCCGTTATTCGAAGCCTTAAAGCCGTTATTTAGCCATTCTCCTGTGCCGGTGCCTCTGAGAAGCACAAATGCATTCTTCAAGTCCTTCCAACCTGTTGAAGCGACAGAACTGTGTGCATCGTCTCCATCTCCGGTATTGTTTATGCCGTCATAATGCGCCACCAGACCATCATCTATATATTCGCTTGTTGCTGCGTACGGGAAAATATTATCGCTATAAATATGAATCAAGCCGCCGGTAGCTGCTGGCAGGGAGGCTGGATTAACGTTTCTTGCGTTGAATGTAATCTTGCTTTCCGAAAGCGACAGACAGTTGTCAAGCACCACCTTCATCTCCTGATTGTCTCCGGCAGGAATGGCAGTTGTTGCCAGAATTGCCGTATCGGTTGTGTCAAGCAAGACATCGTTCAGAGACCAATAGTAAAACTGTGCGTCGCCAGGATTTTTCACCTCAAAAGTAATAGCCCCACCCCTCAGAACGGCATCTACATCCTGACCCGGAATATCAAGGGTCGCTACTTTGGCTGCTTTGACCTGATGATAATCCTTATCAATTTTTCTCCAGCAGTTGCCGTCCCAGACATAAACGCCCAGACAAATGTCAGAATTAATGTTGTAAACGATAGCTCCGGTGAGTTTTGCCTTTACCTCGGGAGTTACATCGGTGGGGCTGTTGATGCCGGGGAAACCGACGGGAATGGTGTTCAGGTCGGTAAGATTCACATTTGAGAGCGCCAACCCGCCTTTAGTGGCGCTGTTCAAGTCCAGTACAGCTCCTGCTGCGGGCGGGTCGCCACCGCCAATAGTTACCTGCGCCGCAGAAAAGGACGCGACGCTTAGAAATGCTGCTACGAGTGCAGCGAAAAGAAAAAGATTAGTTTTCATAAAAAACACGTTTTAAATTAATTGATAGATATAATTAAGTTGTCAGTTTTCAGTTTTTCTCATCTTTGTGTTCTTTGTGTATCCCTTGTGTCTTTGCGGTAAAAATATTTAACCACAAAGAGCACAAGACTTGTCCCGCCAAAGCGGGAGATTTTTTCACAAAGGGCACAAGGGCATTTATTGGTTTTATGTTTGTAACGAGACAGGTCGTTAAAAACGACCAACCAACTAACTCCTCGTCAGAGACGAGGAGCAGTGGATGCAATAAAGAACAGCGGCAACACCTCCGAAAATTTCGGAAATGTGCCGCAATAATTGTATATGTATATAGTGAAAAAACGCAAAGAAACTTCGCGTTATTAAGCGTAAATCGAAAAGTCTTTAATAAATGATAAGCCCTTGAATACAAGGAGTTAAGGCGAATGCGGGGGGGGGCTTTTGTAACGAGCTTACTTTTAGCCGGTTGAGCCGTCTAAATTGAAAAAATGGTATGGATAAAAGCCCTGAAATAAGCATAATTATTTATTCATTTTTTTGATGTGAATAACGAGGGCAAAGATAATACTTTTTTAGTGAATAACGAATAGTGAATAGTGAATAATATTTTTTTAGTTTTTTAGAGTTTAGTTATTGGCTACGCCGAACGTTGTATTCGTGGCTAAATTACTTTTGAAACAGCCCCATTTTTCACAGGATTAACAGGATGCTCAGGATAATTATTTTTTATTTTTGAACACTGATATCGCAGATTAGACAAGATTTTCACAGATAGAAATCTGGCGTTTATCTGTTAAATTTGTGTCATCTGTGTTCTGGTTTTCTATTGATATTTATGCCCTAACGGGCAAAAAACTACACTCTACACTCTAAAAACTACACTCTGACAACTGACAACTCTTTTGCCTCAAAAAAAGAATTAACCATTTTAATTACCGTATGAAAGGCGCTTTTAAAAAATCATGGCAACGGCATAAGCAGCCATGCCTTCTTCCCGTCCGACAAATCCCATACGTTCTGCCGTGCCGGCTTTGATACTGATACTTTCAGGCGCTATATTGAGCGTCTGCGCAATTGTCTGCTTCATCTCCTCGATGTAGGGGGCAATTTTGGGCGCTTCAGCGCAGAGCATACAGTCAATGTTGCCAATTTCAACCCCCTTTTCAGCAAGCAGTGCGGCAGTTTGCTTCAACAGAATCTTACTGTCAATGTTTTTCAGGCGCTCATCGGTATCCGGAAAGTGATAGCCGATGTCGCGCAGTCCCGCCGCTCCAAGCAAGGCATCACAAATGGCGTGAAGCAATACGTCGGCGTCGGAATGTCCGTCAAGTCCCTTCTGATGGTCAATGCGTACGCCTCCCAGCCAGAGTTCTCTGCCTGTAGTGAGACGATGAACATCGTACCCAAAGCCAATTCTTGGTCTGTTGTTTGCCATTAGAATATCTGTTTTATACGAAAGAAGACATTCCACAACTTTGCAGATATGGAATGTCTTTTATATTTAATTTAAAAAGGCAGCAGCCTATTTTCTGTCTGCTAACTCTCTGATTCCGTCCACATCGAAGGACAGCGAGAAACGCAATGTGTTGTCAAGCGGACTGTTTGCAGCTCGAGCAATCACATAGCCGAGGTCAAAGCGGAACGCCGAGAGCTTGAATCCTGCGCCGACGGTGAAGAATTTACGATTACCCTTGTCCTCGCTTTCGTTGCAATAGCCGACGCGAGCGAAAAACTGCTCATTGTAGGCATATTCCAAACCTAAAGACCACATAATTTCTTTCAGCTCTTCCTTGCCGCCACTCGGCGCATCATTGAAAGAGCGGAAAATACCCTGCATCACCGAAATGTCGTTGTATTCGTCGTCTGTCAATTTCCATGTTTCCTGGTCATTGGCATCGAAGTTGGCAGCGTATTTTGATTTTCTGGTCGGCACTAACAGTTTATTCGCTTCCGCGCTGACGGAGATACGGTTGTATTTGTCAAAGGGGATATAATAAGTAGCGCCAAGTCGCAGGTTTGCCGGTATGAAATTACGGGTATTGTCCTGGTCATAAGAGATTTTTGTACCGATGTTAGAGAGGTTAAACCCGATACCGAGTTTTGATGTTCCGGAAGACAAATCTATGGGCAACAGATAGAACCCGTTCACATCGGCAGAGAAGCCATAGCCGGTATGGTAATTTTCGTCTTTTATGCTCAGGTCGGATGCGATGAAACGCATGGTAACGCCCATAGCAAAATTCTCAGCCAACTGCCGTGAATATCCCAAATCAAAAGCCAATTCGTAAGGTTTAGCGCCTATGCCGGGGTCGTTAGCAGTCTGTTTCAGGATGACATTACCAAGAGAAAAATAGCGTAAAGAAGCGCTCAACGCTCCCAGTTTTTCGTTGCGATAGTATCCCGACAAATAAGCCAAATCAATATCGCTTACTAATTTTCTCAACCACGGCGTATAGGAAAGCCCTATTCCTGCGCTGCTTTCGGCAAGAGCATATTTTGAAGAGTTCCAATGCTGAGAGGAAACGTCCGGCAAAGTGGATACGCCAATGTCTCCCATACCACCTGCCGTGGCATCAGGCGTAATGGAAAGCGACGGTACTCCTGTTAACAGCGGGTTGTAATAATTGTCACTAGTAAGATCTGCCTGTGCCGCAACGCCCATCGAAAAAAAAGCAATTAAGCTTAAAGAAACAAGTGTTTTTTTCATATTTTGTAAATTTAATAATGGAATCCATATCATAAAAAACATCCGATTGCCCCGTTAAGGTTAGCGTTGAATTTGATGCACCAACACAAGATTCGTTTTCGGAGGTGCAAATGTACGCTATTTTTATCAATCAGAGAGACAAACGGGCAGTTATTTTATTTATTGCGTATTAATAATAAGTTTTTTTGTTTTTGACACACTGTCACCTCCTGCTGCCGACAAATCCATACGTACCAGATACATTCCCGTATTCAGGAGTACGCCTTCCGCTGCAAAATGCCAGGTAATGGCGGTAGTGTTGCCGTCTGCAATGACGTTTTTACTTGATTGCCAAACCTTACGACCACTCAGGTCAAACACGGTTGCCGTAATCGACAGAGGCGCTTGAGGACGGTTATGCTGATAAACAAACGTTACCTCCTCAGTAGCGGGATTGGGATAGGCATACATATCTTCAAGTTCGGGCGCAGTTCCTTTGACCACTTTAAAATGAATCGTTTTTGTGGTGGAATTATTTTGCAAATCCCATACGCGAAACATCAATTCGTAGTTCCCCTCCGCCAGATTAGAGAATGGATAGGTTACCCTGCCGGCTTTGTAGCTGCCCAGCATTGCCTGATAATGGTTGTTCAGAATAATATCCGATGCGGGATTATTATCCAGACGCAAAATAATGTCATGTCCAATACCGCTGCCCACAGTATTAATCCCGCTTTCATCAAAGACTTCCGCTACCAGCAACGGCGATTCGTTCACGGTGGCGCCGGAGACAAATGTTCCGGAATTGAGATAGAGCATAACATCCGGACCCCTGTCGTCGAAAGGAATATTGTCCGATTCACCGCCAATAATGAACTGCTCAAAACTGCCGTTGGCTTCAAGGTCGTTTGTTTCGTCTGCGGCATAATAAACAATGCGTCCCGTGCCGAAGTTGTATTGAATATCTTTCGGCAGCATAAAGGTAACCGTAAACTGTCCGTTTTGCACTACCGCCTGCCCGTTGAAGATAGGATTCGGACGGTCTTTATAGGTAAAGGGCGAACTTTCCTTGTCGTTGCAAAGAGTGGTAACCTGCACTTCTTTGTCAAAAACGGAGATATGAACGATGCCATTAAATTGAGACATCAACAGACTGTCCAAATCTCTGACGTGTCCCGATATGGTAACCTCCGAAAGCGCAGTTACGGTATCGCGCGACAGCACATTCACGGCAACATGGTTGATGCTGTCTGTGGTGATTTTATATTTGCAGGGATAGGACAGGCGCAGAGCAGGGTCGCCAATGAGCGTGAACGAAAACTTGTTGGTATTCTTTTGAGCATTTTTTGCCCGTCGCATCACTTCTCCCAGATGCAGAGGGTCGCCAAGCGAGTCTTTGGCGAAAATATTTTCCGAGAAAAGGCGATTCAATTCCAGATTTGGACTGGTAAAAACAGTTCTGGTGGTGGTTACAAGCGCCATAGTTCCGCCATTGGTGTTCCAAAGCAGTTGCTCGCCGCCTGTATCGTAAGGCGCATCATAGCCGGTGAAATCGCATGTCGCCGTTACGAAAAGCGGGTATTTTTCATTGTACATGTTGATGATGTCGCTCAGGGTGAGAATCGCCTCGTTAGTCCATCCGGCGTAGCCTCCATGTCCCATATAGTTAACCATCAACACGCCTGATTTAATATAGTCATCAAACTGCTTTTTAACAGCAGGATAACGCTCCCCAACGGCGGATGTTTCCTGTTTATAGGCATCCAGATAGAGTTTGCGGATAATGGCATCACTGTTTTTTCTTGCCGTAACTCGCGCTGCGCTGTCGGCAGAGTAAACGTGAATGGTTCCGTCGCCGTCATCGCCAATAAAGAGGACACTGTTTTTCCAGTTTCCTTTGATGTCGTTTTGGAGATATTTTAATGTCTTATCAACCACCGTAACCGCCTGCTGTACGGTATAAACGGGGAAACGTCCAATACTCAGGTCAAGCTGGTCGGAAGGGAGCATTTTGCCTTCGCCGTCATCCAAGAAACCAAAATAATCATCACTTACGTATGATGCCGTTTTGGACAACGAATTTAGAGACTGAAACGCAAGCAGGCGTCGGGTGTTGGGGGGCGTTTCTTTCAAAATGCCGCGATTGTCAAACGAGGCGTCGCCGAAGAGCAACAGGCAGTCGGGCTGGTCGGCGGGTGTCAGAGCGCGATCGTAGAACATCTTCATAAAGCGACGGTAGGCTGTGGCGTCGGGGACGCCGGAAGAAAATTCATTGTAGATTTTCTGAGCATCAATCACCTGTACCTGCATATCGTCATACGAGCGGTGAATATCTGCCAGCCGTTCAGCCTGAGCAATAAAATCTGCATGCGTGATAATAACCATCTCCGTTTGTGGAAGAGCGTGCAAATTTTGATTGGCTACAGTCCCGATAATCGTTGGCGCAGGGAAACCGATAGTTGGATTTATGGCAACATATTCCTGCAAGACCGTTGTGGAATCGGCAAAGTTTAATGTACCTGCAACCAAAGACGTCGTCATTTGTTTAATATTCAACGGATCGGTAATATTCCATATCTGTGTGGCGGCGGAGGCATTGTCCACGATATAATGGTGTATATTTTTTTGTCCGACAAACTTTGGCGTACGGAAAAACAGCGGGTCATTGCCGACGATGGAGAGCGCACGGGTAACGTTCAGTTCAAAATAATTGAGCCACGCTCTGCCGCTATTGTGATTGTCGTATGTCAAAACAACATCTATGCGGTTGGTAGCAAGAGGCGTAAATTCCATAAATTGATACCCGTCAACGGCGTAGGTATAGGTATTCGGAGGAGGGCTAAAGGTGATGCCTCCCAGATTGCTTTGATTCACCGCAATGTTTAATACGGACGTTACATCACCTTTTGCTACCGCATTAATTCGCAATGCCGCAGGCGCTGCCTGAATATTGGGCAGGTCAATCTGAAACCGGCGCGTTAATCCTGTATTTGAGTCAAAGAGTTCGCCAAATAGTTCTCTGCCGGATTCTATCAACGTAAGAGCGTCCTGTTCGTGGACTATATAATCTGTAAATGTGGTAACGGTATCATTAGGCGTCCCTTCGACGGCGGCTTGCAGGTTGATGCGTTTGCCTGTGCCGGCATCGGATGTGATGAAATAGCAACCCTGAGTAGCATAAAAGTTCTGAGTGTGCGAAAACATTTTTTGACTTGCTCCTGTCGGCATATTATATTGCCACGAAACGGGACCCTGTGCATAAAACAGAATATAATCGCCGGCATTGAAGGTATTATCGCTGCCTTTGTGCATATAGATAGCCACTTCGGGCAGGTCGTCCGTGTATGTTTCGGAAAACAGTTCCTCAAGCAGAGCGCCACCGTAGCCGAACACACGCACATCGGCGGGGGAGATGCCCGCCTGGGCAAGTTGTTCGTAGGTCAGTTTATATATCCCGCTTGTCGGAACGCTTATTTTGACCCACTTTCCCGTTCTCAGAACGGAATTGGCGGTATAACGGGCGGCGGCATTTATGGTGGTGGATGCCTGAACGGCAGCCGGTACGGTATGACTGTCGAATGACAGCAGTTTTTTATACCGGTTATCCTCCACGATAACAGCCGGTAGCATCAGGGTGGCTGTGAGTTGTTTTTTGTCGGAAGAGAGGATGCGTTGTGTCTGTCCGGACGCGGGATAGATGCCGCCCTGCCGACGAAGCAGGTCTGTCTCTGCTTCCGAACAGTCTTCGTAAACGGCATTGGTAATCTTCACATCGGACGTTTCATCAACCTCAATCGGATACCAGAGTGCGGTTTGATGATCCGTAACGGCGTGATTGAAAGTGAATATGTGTTGCGTGAGCGTGTCGGCTTGCAGACGCTCAACGTGCCAATCCAAAACGTGTTGTCCGGCAGAAACGCTGATTGTCAGAAACAGTGTCGTAACAGACAGAAAAATGGCTGATTGTTTTTTCATAGGAGTAATAAAAAACTGTTGCAAAGGTAGTTTTTTTAGTTTATAGTTAGTAGAGTGTAGTTAGTAGTGAATAACGAATAGTGAACAGTGAATAATGCGCGCCGTCCTGAAAGGACGTTATTTTCATAACCGCAGGTCAGCGACCTGCGGAAAACGACGCCATCCTATCCACTGCCTGACAAGGCAGGACTTCTTAATCACTTGTCGCACCTTTCAGGTGCAGGTTCGCGAGGCGACTTTTTCCGCAAACTGCGCTATCGCTTGTATGCGGTTATGAAA
>JAISXJ010000100.1 GCA_031270565.1 Prevotellaceae bacterium | reverse complement strand
GTTAAAACGCACTTCCATTTTTTTGTCTTTGGAAATTTCGTTGATTATCTCCTCAACAACGGCTTTTTTACTGACTTTTATGCCCATATAGAGCGTAACATAGCCTTCTGCATCTGGCGCGGTGTTTTTTCGACATGCCTCGTAGGTTTCGTTGCACTTTTGGTCGATAATATAATCGCCTGCGCTTTCGATATGCGATACGGCGTAAGAGCCTTCGTCCATATCCATTTGGTCAAAATAGTCGCGCACAACGGCTTTGTACACGCCTTTTAGTTTGAGGCGGAGTTGCTGCTGCGTGCTGCGCAAAAGGGCTGTTGCCGCAGTGTTCAAACTGTTGAGTTTCACGCGGCGCACACCTGTACCGGTGAACCATTCAGCATCGTCATAGAGTTGGCAGGGCTGTTCGGTTGCTGCCGCTAAACGCTCTGCCTGCATTTTGGCATTATGTTCGGCGATTGCCGCATCTGCCTCGCGCTGTTTTGCAGCGCGGTCGGCTTCGCCTTTCAGCTTGTCGAGTTCCATTTGTCGTTTCAACTGCTCAATTTCTTGGTCAGTTGATGACTGTTGCGTACTTGCAACGCTTCTTTGCGCTGCCTGTTTACTGCTTCCGCAGGCGGTCATTGCTACGCCTGCCATTACTGTTACGGCTACGAGAGCCACTTGGAAAAATTGTTTTTTCATTTTTAGTTGTGTTTTTAAATTCAAAAATATAATTCATGTTTCTACGGCGCTATTGCCATACCTATTTCACTCCAGAGACCTTTTTCGCCACGTGTATTCTCCCAACGAAGGGCGTAATAAAGCGTTTTATGACCAATCTTTTCAAACTTATGGCTCATAAGTTCAAAACGGCAACCCTCCCGAAACTTCAGGAAAGTTGCCCTTATAGTTGTATACGGCGAAAAAACACGAAGAAACTTCGCGCTGTTAAGCGTAAATAAAAAAGTCTTTAATAAATGATAAGCCCTTGAATACAAGGAGTTAAGCTGAATGCGGGGGGGGGCTTTTGTAACGAACTTACTTTTAGCCGGTTAAACCGTCTAATCTGAAAAAATGGTACGGATAAAAGCCCTGAAATAATCATAATTGTTTATTCATTATTATTTGATGAGAATGTCGCGGCAAAGATAATGCTTTTTAATGAAAAATGAAAAATGAATAATATTTTTTTAGAGTTTAGTTTTTAGAGTGTAGAGTTTAGTTATTGGCTACGCCAAACGTTGTATTCGTGTATTTGTGGCTAAAATACTTTTAAAAACAGCCCTATTTTTCACAGGATTAACAGGATGCTCAAGAAAATTATTCTTTATGTCTTCGTTCATTATTCACTATTCACTATTCGTTATTCACTATAAAAGTATATGCCCTAACGGGCAAAAAAACAGCTTCCCTGACTGCCTGAAAACTCTCCCCCTCGTTTGTAACGAGACAGGTCGTTAAAAACGACCAACCAATAACTCCTCGTCAGAGACGAGGAGTAGTGGAAAACTGACAACTGATAACTCTTGAGACAGCCCCATTTTTCACAGGATTAACAGGATGCTCAGGATGATTATTCTTTATTTTTCAAAGAACCAAATGACGTTTCTTGAAGCGATGGATTCTATTTTAATATTTCGCCATCTCCACATATCTTAAACACTCTTGCTGAATGTGGTTCGAGATGAGTCTCAAAGAAATCACCGGTGGTGAAAGCTGTGGAGAACCTTTCGCCCGAAAGCAGGTCAACAGCGCAACACAAAGCCTTCGGATGCATGTTTAAACAGTCAAAGGCATGCTGCGGAAAATGAAGCCGGACATATCCCCGCTCATCCGAAAAATGTGCTATCACAAGCATTACATCATCCCCGCAAGCGCGTAAAAAGGCATACTGGCACTGTGGATTGATATGCGGAGGATTGTTGCAGTACATCAGGTCGAAAAAATGCCCCTGTGTAAAAGCCTTTTCACTTCTTGCCAACGAAAGCACGGAAGCATAAAACTGTCTCAGTTTTTTTTCATTGACACTGAGAAGCGTCCGGTCGTATTTTCCGCTGTTATACCAGCGACAAAGCGTATCTACTCCCCAGTAGTCAAAGATGGATGTACGCCCGTCGCAGCCGGAAAAGCCTTCGGCATCCATTCCGCGCTCGCCAAGTTCCTGTCCGGCATAAATCATAACGGGATTCGTATTCAGCAGCGCCGCCACCGCCAGCGCCGGACGGGCAGCTTCGGAATTGCCTGCAAAAAAGGACGAAGCAATACGCTGTTCATCGTGATTTTCGAGAAAATAGAGCATCTTCGACTGCATCTCTCCCACCTGCTGCCAGCAACAGGTAATCTGAGCAGCAGGCGTCTGATGACAAATAACTGCCCGCAACGTATCATAAAACCCGACTTTGTCATAAAGGAAATCGAATCCCGCATCAAGATATGCGCCATAATACGACGGTTGATAAATTTCGGCAATGAATAGTATGGAGGGAAAATGCTGCCTGATTTCCCCAATCACCCACCTCCAAAAAGAGACGTGTACCATTTCTGCCATATCGCACCGAAATCCGTCGATACCAAACTCCGCCCAGTAGAGCAGCACAGCACGCATTTTGAGCCACGTGTCCGAAAGTGGGTCATCGTGAAGCGTTCCATCGCCGAGATAATCTACGCCATAGTTGAGTTTTACGGTATCGTACCAGTCGTTTGTTGACGGAGAAGGCGAGAAACAGTCGTTGCCGGTAGCTCTCGCCGGCTGTTCGTGATAGGAGGTTAAGGGGAATTGTGGTGAAAAGGTGTCTGATGGAAAATAATAAAAATTATTCTGGGGAGAGAAAGCACAGTCGGTGCGGTCGGTTGCTCCGAAATCGGCAACGTGAGCGGGGTTTACATCGGAATGATAGCGCCGCGCCACATGGTTTGGCACAAAATCAATAATTGCTTTCATCGCTGCGCGGTGCGTGCGGTCAATCAATTGCCGAAATTCAAACAGACGCTGCGGCACAGATTCCGCCAAATCGGGGGAGACATCGTAATAATCGCGAATGGCATACGGCGATCCGGCGCGTCCCTTAACCACATCGGGCGAATCGGTCTCTGCGGGCAACTCTTCGTATTGCGTGAGCGAAGCATGCTCTATAACGCCCGTAAACCAGATGTGCGTAACGCCCAGCTCGGCAATAGCTTCCAGCGCTCGCGTGGTGATGTGATTAAACTTTCCGCAGCCATTTTCGGCAATGGTGCCGTGCGGACGATTGGCTTTCTTCTCCTGCCCGAACAGGCGCGTAAAAATTTGATAGATAACCGTCTTTTCCATAAATTAATATACCGTTACAAGCGTATGCCAATTATTTTCGTTATTCTAAATGAAGCAGACCTCAGGGACAAGATCAATACGAAATTTCGCCGCAACACGTTCTCTTATCAGTTGTGATAACTCTACGACATCGTTTGGCGTTGCGTCGCCGCAATTGACAATCACCAGTGGCTGATGCTCATAAACGGCAGCGCCACCGATACGCTTACCCTTCAGAGCACAGCGCTCAATGAGCCATGCAGCGGGAATTTTCACGTGATTATCATCTGCGAAAAAGTGAGGCAGGTCGGGATAAGTGTGTACAAGCGTCTCAAAATGCGCCAGTTCAATCACAGGATTCTTAAAGAAACTGCCTGCATTTCCCCACAGCGCAGGGTCGGGCAGTTTGCTGCGACGAATCGTTATTACAGCACGACGAACATCGGAAGCCGTAGGATTTTTGCCGGCTCGCTGCCACAAATCGCCATAATCAAGACGTAAACAGGGCGTCTTTGACAGACGAAATACCACCGCAGTAATAATGTATCTGTCTTTTAAACTGCCCTTGAAAATGCTGTGGCGATAGCCATAATCGCAATCGACTTGGGAGAAAATATGTGTCGCGCCCGAAAGTCGGTCAATTGTCTCTACCTGCATAATCAAATCCTTGACTTCAACGCCATACGCTCCGATATTCTGCACGGCAGCCGCCCCCACCTCTCCGGGAATAAGCGACAGATTTTCTGCACCATAAAGTCCCATATTAACCGTCAGTCCGCAAAAATCATCCCACACAACACCTGATTCAACACGCAACAAGCAATAGTCGGCAGTCTCATCAACAATATGGAGTTTCCGCATTTGCGAATGTAGGATTATCCCCTCAAAATTCTTGGTAAACAACAGATTGCTGCCCTGTCCAATGGGCAATACTGCGGTTGTCCGGCAATTGATGCGGGCAAAGAACTGCCGCAAGTCATCCTCCGAATGGTATTCGCCCCATTGCGAGGCAAATACATTCATTCCGAAAGTATTGTGAGGAAGAAGGCTGATATTTTGTTGAAGAATCACCGGCGAATTAACAAATTATGCAGTGGCTCAACGCACACTGAGTTATTACTACAAACTAACACTGATTTAATGCGCTTCAAACCAGTTTTTACCTACGCCAACCTCCGCTTTCAATGGCACGATCAGCTCTACTGCATGTTCCATTTCCTCCGTAACAAGCGCTTTTACGATATCTATTTCACCATCAGGCACATTAAAAACCAGTTCATCGTGTACCTGTAGAATCATTTTGGTTTTTAAGCCAAGCGAATCTATTTTGTTATCAATACGTACCATCGCAATTTTGATAATATCAGCGGCAGTACCCTGTATTGGTGCATTGACGGCGGTGCGCTCGGCAAATCCACGCACATTGCCATTGTTGGATTTAATGTCGGGCAGATAACGCTTGCGATGTAATATTGTTTCCACGTAACCTTTTTCGTTCGCCTGTTTAATAGACTCGTTTATGAACTGCTTTACTTTTGGAAACGATTCAAAATACCCGTTAATCAACACTTTGGCTTCCTGTCGTGAAATGGAAAGCCGTTCCGACAGCCCAAAGGACGAAATACCGTAGATGATACCAAAATTTGCCACCTTGGCTGTGCGACGCATATCTTCTGTGATCTTTCCCAGCGGCACTTTAAAAATCTTTGCCGCCGTAGCGGAATGAATATCCTGATTGGCATTGAAAGCCGCAATCATATGTTCATCTTTGCTGAGATGCGCCATAATGCGCAATTCTATCTGTGAATAGTCGGCGGCAAGCAACAGGCAACCCTGCTCCGCGATGAACACTTTCCGAATTTTCCTCCCTATTTCGTCGCGGATGGGAATATTTTGCAAATTGGGACTGCTCGAACTTAACCGTCCTGTAACCGTAACAGTCTGATTGAAAGTCGTATGAAGTTTCCCCGTATGAGGGCTTATTAACTTAGGGAAAGCATCTATGTAGGTGCTCAACATTTTTTTTATACTGCGATAGTCCAGAATTTGGGAAACAACAAGATGTTTGTCACGCAACGTCTCAAGGGTCTCTTCATCGGTAACATACTGCCCCGTTCTTGTTTTTTTGATGTTATCGCCTATGTGTAAATAATCAAAAAGCAATTGCCCCACCTGTCTTGGAGAGTTGATATTTATGTGACTGCCTACCAAATAATGAATGTCGCACTCAATACGTAACATATCTGAGGTCAATAGCTTTGACAAATGCTTCAGCATCTGACTGTCTATCGACATGCCATTTCTTTCCATACGCGCCAATACGCGCATCAATGGTATTTCAATATCATAGAAAAGTTCATCCACGCCGTTCTCACGTAAAAGCGGATTGAGTATTTGTTTGATTTGCAGGGTAATATCGGCTTTTTCTGCGGCATACTCCGCAATGGCATTAAGCGGCACTCGACGTCTGGAAACATGTTTACTGGCTTTTTTACCGACAAGATTTTCAATAGAAATCGAACGATATTTTAATAATACTTCAGCAAGATGATCCACTGCGTGACCTTGTTCAGGATGAAGCAGATAGTGAGCAATCATGGTGTCAAATAGTCTGTTGCCTATCGTAATGCCATATTGAGTCAGCATTGCCAAGTCGAATTTGATATTGTGCCCGATAATCAGCCGTTGCGAAGAAAACACATCTTTGAAATAACTCAATACCTGTTCGGCTTCAGCTCGTTGTTCGGGTATTGGCACATAGAAAGCTTCCTGTGGCTCAACGGCAAAGGAAATTCCCACCAACCCGGCTTCCTGCACATTGACGGAAGTAGTCTCGGTACTAAAACAAAACTCCTCAGACCGATTCAGCCGTTCAACCAAATCAACAATACCTTCGTGAGTATTCACAATGTGATAGCGGTGAGGAACGGTTGTTACCGTCTGCAGCAAGGTATGTTCAAGTGTATGGACGGTAGTTTCGTCTGCTGTAACGGCATCGGAAAAGAGCGATTGTTGCATCTCTACCGGTGCGGATGAGAACGTAACTACGGATGTTGAAGAAGATTGGTCCATGAATTTGGACATCGCCCGAAATTCCAGCGCTATAAACAGTTTGCTCAACAGTTCTCTATCCGGCTCTTTTCTGACGAGATCCTCAATATCTACGCTAATGGGAACATCGGTTTTAATGGTCGCCAAAATTTTGGAACACAACACTATATCGCGGTTGGCTTCAAGTCTTTTTCGCAGGACACCTTTCAGTTGGTGAGTGTTTTGAAGGATATTTTCAACAGAACCGTACTCTTTAAGCAGCATTACTGCCGTCTTGGGGCCAATGCCCATACAACCGGGAATATTATCAATGGGGTCTCCCCTCAATCCCAAATAATCTACTATCTGCTGAGGAGATTCAATGTCAAATTTTTCTTTTATCTCCTTTACGCCCAATGTTTCATAACCATTTGAGTTGGATCGGGGTCTGTAGAGGTAGATATTATCCGAGACGAGTTGTCCGAGATCTTTATCGGAGGTCATGATAAAAACCGTAATATCTGTGGTCTTGGCAACTTGTTGCGCCAACGTTCCAATAACATCATCGGCTTCAAAACCGTCAACCTGAAAGATTGGAATCTTATATGCCTCTATAATTTCTTTAATAACAGGTATGGCTTTCCGAATATCCTCAGGCGTTTCGTGTCGATGCGCTTTGTATTGGGAGTATATTTTATGCCGAAAGGTCTGACCCTGCGGATCGAACACTACGGCAAGATGGGTCGGCTGCCTCTCTCTAATCAGCTCTCTGATCGTAGTTACAAATCCCCATATCGCAGAGGTGTTCATACCGGAGGAATTGATACGCGGATTTGACAGGAAAGCGTAATAGGAACGGTATATGAAAGCAAAAGCGTCAATAATAAAAAGGCGTTTTGGCATGAATCGTAATGACATAACAGAAAAAATGTTGTTGTTAGAAGACTGTTCTGCGAATAATGGTCTGTGTTCTGTCCGGTCCTACGGAAATTGTAGCAATACGAATCTGAGTAAGTTTTTCAATCGTATGGATATATGCTTTGGCTTGGCTCGGCAACTCTTGAAAGGTACGGATTCCGGTAATATCTTCCTGCCATCCCGGAAGTTCGATATAGATGGGGCGGCAACGCTGACAGGCGCTGAATGTGCTGGGAACGTAATCAATAATTTCTCCGTCAAGTTCATAGGCCGTGCAGATTTTAAGTGTCTTTATCTCTGAGAGTACGTCAAAAAGCATGATTGCCAGCCAGTTGATGCCCGATATACGACAGGCGTGTTTCAATGCCACCACATCCAGCCATCCTATACGACGCGGACGACCGGTTACCGTGCCGTATTCGTGTCCGCGTTCGCGGATATAGTGCGCTGTATCATCCTCTATTTCAGTTGGAAAAGCGCCTGAACCCACGCGAGTTGTATAGGCTTTACAGATGCCCAAGGCGTATTTGATATGTTTGGGAGCGATACCGGTGCCCAGCGGAACGCTCGCTGCCGTCGGACTGGATGATGTTACAAAGGGATAGGTGCCATGGTCAACACAGAGCATTACCCCCTGAGCGCCCTCAAAAAGGATATGCGAATCGGCAACGATTTCGCTATGGAGCAGGGCTGCCGTGTCGCAAATATAGGGACGCAGGGCTTTAGCATAGCTCAAATATTCCTGATAGAGCGACTCAAAATCAAGCGGCGATAGTCCAAGCATTTGCAACTCCATATTCTTCACAGTTAAGGCATTGCCAAGACGTTCGGCAAAGTAGTCGGCATCAAGCAAATCACCCATACGAATACCTATGCGGCTGTATTTGTCGGCATAAGCGGGGCCAATACCTTTTCCGGTAGTACCGATTTTCTTATCGCCCTTTTGCGCCTCGTATGCGCCGTCAAGCAAAAGATGATAGGGCATAACCACTGCTGCACGGTCTGAAATAAAGAGTTGAAAATCCGTGATACCACGCCCCCGCAACGCCTCAAGTTCTTTCAGAACTGCCGGCGGATTGATAACCATGCCGTTTGCCATAATATTCTTTACTCCGGAATGGAATATGCCGGAAGGTATCGACTGTAAGGCGAATTTTTGACCGTCGAATGTGATGGTATGTCCCGCATTGTTACCGCCCTGATAACGAACAACTACATTGGCATGCTGTCCCAGAAAGTCGGTCATTTTTCCTTTTCCCTCGTCTCCCCACTGGACGCCTACAACAACTAATCTTTTGCCCATAAATTTCTTTTTTAATTATTTTTTTACCGTGCAAAGGTAGTTCTTTTAGTTTGTAGTTTGTAGAGTTTAGAGTTTAGTTTTTCAGTTTTCAGTTTGTCAAAAATAAAAAACAGAACACAGATGACACAGATTTAACAGATAAACACCAGATTTCTATCTGTGAAAATCGTGTCTAATCTGCGTTATCAGTGTTCAAAAATAAAAAATCATTATCTTGAGCATCCTGTTAATCCTGTGAAAAATGGGGCTGTTTTAAAAATAATTTAGCCACAAATACACGAATACAACGTTCGGCGTAGCCAATTTTATTCACTGACAACTGAAAACTGACAACTGAATTAACCGAAAAAAGCCGGATACAGTACCCTATTATACTGTATCCAGCTCTCTTTTTATCAACAAAACAGCACGTTCTATCTATTCAATATTTCGATGCGCCTGTTTCATCTGCTTTCGTAAACGTAAAACAAGGTACGTCCCAAATATAAGACAGGTTGAAATCAGACCGACCGTCAGGGAGAGCGTCATATTGCCGCCCCTACCGCCGTGACCGTGTCCGCCGCCACCGGCGTTGAGAAGCCCGCCCACCTTGAGCAGAACCGAATGTGCAAAGAGCATCGCGTAAAGTACGTATGACCAGCGCTGTATCTTTTTCCAGCGTATGAGACCCAAACGTTTTTGGATGACATCAAACGAAGTTATCCACAGGATAATGAACAGCACAAACATCAGTATTCCAAGCAAAAAGGCGGAGTTCGTCAGCCCTGCTCCCAGAGCGCTGTTTATTTGCCGGTGCGTCTCCATATAAGTATCCGTGTCGGCAAAAAACTCAAAGGAGCCGCCAATATGACGTACTCTCACCCAGAAGTGTACAATTATGGGAAAGCCGGAGATAATCGACAGCTCTTTGCGAATCATCATCAACCGCTTTACGTAAGGGTTTTGCGCAGGCAAAGCGCCGATAAACATGATGATAATCAGCAATGGAAAGGCAAAACCGGCTACGTGGATGTACTCGCGCATTATCTGTCCCAATATGGAATCGCGTGTATAACTGATTATGTTCCAGTCGAAAAGCGAACATATTTCCCTGAAAACAAACAGCAAAGCAGGGAGCGCAAAGAGGATGTAATATAACGCTGCATGCTTCTTGATTGACTTTGCAAGCAGGAGAAATATCCCTGTCATCACAAAGAGTGTCGTCAACAGCTGGACGTTGTCCACCAAAAACAGCAGAAGTTGTAACAGTAACTTAATCATAGTATTAGTGTGTAAGTTTTCCGATAGCATTAATACTTGTCGCGCCCGCAATGCTCAGTCCCTTTGTTGCCGATGCCGTTGCGGGGTCGATGATATAAATGGCAGGGTCAGAGGCTTCTGCTGCAATCGGGAAATAGATTTTGCCGTCTGCCACGGTGGGCAGCCCCGTAGCCGTGATTTTATCCTTAGCGGGGATTCCTGTTACCCATTTAAAGGTCTTGCCGGCGACATCCACCACGCCATACTGCGTAGCCACACCTGTCGCCGTCGGCACAATGTCGTTATAGAGTTCGAGCAGGAAACAGTCGCCCGCGATGTGCCAGACCTTGCGGAAACGGTAACCTTCGGTTTTTTCTTCAATGTTGAAATAATACGAGGCGTCAAAAGTTGTCGCGCCTCTTTTTATCCGCAACGCGCCTGCCGGACGGGTTGTAGCGCTTTCATACGACCCGGAAAAGACGTACACGTCGCCATTATCCACCTTTGCCATCTGCGCATAGTACTGCGAACGGAAGCGTCCGGAGGAGTAGCTGATTCGGTCATCGCGGTAGAGGCGCTTCAGGTTCAGGCTGGCGTCGAACGCGGCTACCCAAACGCTGTCGGGGTAAGTTATTGTGCCTGAGCTTGAGCCGCCGCCGGCGTTCGGGTCTTTGGGCTTGGAAACGACCAGACTTGTAAGGAACTCACCGTCGCCAATGTCCACAATGCCGGAAAAAGTCGCCTGCTCGCCGTTGCCGGTGATATTGAGCGTAGTAATGGTCTTTTCCTGTAGCGTGAAGCCGTTATTCAGGTCGATGAAGTTGAACGTTACGCCGTCTGCACGTGCATTGCCAGCCGTGTCCGTCAGGGCGTTACCCTGCGCATCGACGGGGGTTTGACCGCCAACGCTTGTCAGGGCGTAACGGTCAAAAAAGCCGTAAGACGTAAAACGCGAGGTAATGAGAAACTGTCCCGCTTCGTAGAGCGAGCCGTCGTCATTCAGGACGTATCCAAGTCCAATGCCCGGATCACCCTGCTGGTAAATCAGCCCTACGGCAACAGACGGGTTGCTGTTGAAAATCCACGTATATCCCGACAGTTCAAGGGTTTTAACGTTGTCGGCAATAGACATAACGCCCGATTCAGGGTTATCTGTCCGCAGAATGTACTGCGTTGTTTCTCCAGTAGCCGAAATAAAAAAGGCGCCCTGCCTTTCCGGTATCGACGGGTCGTTTTTACACGAAATAAAAGTAACAACGGGTACACATAAAATAATACCGGTAAAAAGAGTTAAAAGTAATCGTTTGCAATTTGTAATCATAAAAATTAGTGTTTTAAATTTATTAATTGGGTTGTATATCTCTGTTACGAAAGAAATATCTGAGTTTGACCATAAAGCTTCGCCCCGGCTTTTGCAGGCTGTAATTGTCGTAGAGTATTTCGTTGGTGATATTAAGCGCCTCTACGGCAATGTTGTAGCGTCCGTTACGGAGTGAATAAAGGATGTTCAGGTCGTGTGAAAGCTGTTTCGGTATAATGATGTCGCCGCCTTCGCTTGCCCAGTCGCGGAAGAATGAGTGTACGTAGCGCATATTATACCCGAAAGAGAGGACATTACCCCGTCGAAAACAGTCATTAATTTGCAGATTTGCATCTGCATTGCCGAAGAGGTAAGGCACATTCGGCATCCGGTCGCGATAATAAATCAGTTCCCTGCCGGTAGCGCTGTAACGTTCCATATTTCGGATGTCCTGATATGTTACATTGCCGCCGAGGGAGAACATTTTTTTGTAGAAATAACGCGCCTCAATATCGACGCCATAATTGCGTACCTGCCCGTGATTGGTATAAAATGCGCCGCCATAACGCTGTTCAATCTGGCGGCGAATGTAGTCGCGGGTATCGCGGTAAATCAGTCCTGCATCGCAGACGATGGTATGAACTTTGGCGAAAGTGTGCTCATAGGAGATATTTACGTTCAGGTTGAGGCTGTTTTCGGGGCGCAGACCGGCATCGCCGGTTTCAAGCGACTCGTCGCCAAAGAGTTCGGTTTCCGACGGCAGGCGATATGCTTTCTCAAAGGAAGTTTTCAACTGCCAGGCAGCGGAGGGATGAACGGTAGCCGCAATGCCGTAGCCGTTTGTGCCAAAAGAGCGTTGCTGCTCTTCGTAAACAACCGTGGTTGTGTTGGTTGATATATTTATCGGACCGCGAACGGTAACGTCGTAACGTTTGATAAAGGCGGAAGCGTTCCAGATTTTGGACGGCTCGAAACGGTAAGAGAGACCCAGCACGTTTTTGGCGTTTGTCCGGCGCATAAAGGTGGCGGCGGTAGTTGTTTCGCTGTTGGCGACGGCGTCCGTTGCACGACGGTTGAAGCTGCTGTATAGGTTGTTAAACGCAAACAGGTGTCGCTCATTCAACCGATAATTGATACCTGCCGAAACCGACATACTGCGGTTGTCGTATTCGCCCATTGTATATTGCCCTTCGCCCTTGAAGCTCTTTGTGCGATACTCGCCTTGCCAATTGTATTGACGCGCAAGCGTATCAATATTGTTGTTGCGGGCAAGACTATAGTTCGCTGACAGACGGAGGTTAAGATTGGGAACAAACAAATTGCGCTTCTCATAACTCAATGCCGGAATAATGCTTTGCGCGCGGCGTTCGCGTCCGCCATAAACTATCTTCATCAGATTGGCGTGCTGTATGTCCTGTTTTTCGCGACTGTATGTAAACTTAAATTGCAAACGGTCAGCCCATTTTTTTTTCGCTACGCCCGTGTTAACAACGACGGCTTCATTGTGATAGTTATCGTGGAAACGGCGAAACCAGTAATCCTCACGGGAATAGTTGCTGCTTCCGTCGGCGTGGAAAGTAAGCAGGCGGGTTTTCACTTTGTAGCTGTTGTCGGAATAGTTCTGATAGGCATTGAGGCGAACGAAAAAACCGTTGCGTGCCGAATAGATTACGTCAATGTTTGCTTTGTACGTATTGAACGAACCGTAGGAAAAGGACGCATCAACAGACGTTCTGCGCGACTGTCCCGTAATGATGTTGATAGCGCCGCCAAGCGCATCGCCGCCAAGTTCGATAGGCACAACACCTTTATAAACCTCTATGCGTTCGGCAAGGTGTACGGGGATATTATTCAGTCGAAACGACGTACCGAAACTTTCCATTGGCATCCCGTCCATAAACAGCTTGACGTGACGTCCACTAAAACCGTTCAAAGAGATATGTGAACTGCTGCCCACGCCGCCCGTCTCTCGAATCTTGACGCCGGAGACGCGGTCGAGCGCGTGGGAAAGATTGAGTGATGTATTCTGTAACGCCCTTGTATCGACGGCAATCACATTGTATGATGACTCCCGCAGACGCTGTACGGGGCTTTTGGCTTCTACGGATACCTCGTCAAGTTTTTCCTGTGTGGCTTCCATACAGATGTTCAACTGACTGTCCTGACTGCCTTCAACCCGCACCTCCTTGCGAACGGATTTCATCCCAATACAGGAAAATTCTACCGTATAAATGTCTGCTTTAAGTCCGGTAATAGCATATTTGCCGTCATTGCCTGAGGAAGTCCCTGTATGCGTTCCTGCGATTCTCACAAAGACGCCTGCAAGGGTTTGATGATTGGCGCAGTCTGTTACCGTACCGTAAATATTCTGTGCGATTGAGGTCATGGACGCGCAAAGAAGAACATGCAAACATAAAAACCTTTTAAGACCTGTCATAAGGAAGCATTATTTTTGAACGGCGCAAAGGTATGGCACGTCTTTCAAGGGAGCAATGCCTATTAATTGGTATTTTGTTTGCACCGGAGTAATCAGTTCTCTGTGAATAGTAAATAATAAATAATAATTATCCTTACCATTTACCCCTCGTTTGTAACGAGGGGTAAATGGTAATCTCGTTTGTAACGAGAGGCAAATGGTAAGTCGTTTACAAACGAAAACAATAGGAAACAGATAGAAAAATATGTCATCAGAGAATTATAGAGTAGAAAAACAGGACGGTGTTTATTTTCTTACATTTACCATAACTGATTGGGTAGATGTATTTACGCGCCTTATTTACAAAAACATAATTGCCGAATCGTTGACATATTGCCGAAAAAACAAAGGGCTAAAATTATATGCATGGTGTTTGATGACAAATCATTTACACTTGGTTTGCAGTGTAGAGCCACCTTTCAGAATGAGTGATTTTATCAGGGACTATAAAAAACACACGGCAAAATCTATGTTGGAAGAACTAAAACAATTGCCGGAAAGCCGGAGAGACTGGATTTTGTACCGTTTTGAATATGTCGGAAAGTTTGACCATCGCATTGAACACCATCGTTTTTGGCAGGATAAAAGTCATCCGGTAGAATTAACAACAACAGAAATGATAGAGCAACGGATAAATTATGTTCACGAAAATCCGGTACGTACCGGTATTGTGGCAAAGGCAGAAGAATATTTATTTTCTTCTGCTCGAAACTATGCGGGATTAAGCGCTGTAATAGAAATAGATGAAGTGTAGCCACTACTCCTCGTCAGAGACGAGGAGTTATTGGTTGGTTGTTTTCAACGACCAATCTCGTTACAAACGAGATAATCATTTACCCCTCGTTACAAACGAGGGGTAGTGAAAGGACTTTTTATCGTTTTCTAATTGCACAACGGGTATTATTCACTAATAACTAAACTCTAATAACTAAAAACTACACTCTAAACTCTACTCACTATTCACTAATAACTAAACTCTAAACTCTAAAAACTATAAACTGTTCACTAAAATATTATTCATTATAAAAAAAAAGATGTACCTTTGCACCCCGAATTGTTGAATGAACAAGTTGTACCGGACTTTTAATGATACGGAAACTTTTAATGGCTCAAATAGAGGTTATGCGATACAAAAAAGCATAAATATTATAAACAAATAAAAAATATTTTGAGCCTGAAAAAGCATAATAACATTATGGTAATTAGATTATTAACGTATTTTTTGCGGGGTTTTAAAGGCGCTTGCAGCAACTTTATACCGTATCTTTGGCACGGTTGTTGTCAAAGTATGGGTGTATATCCTGATTACAGGACGAATTGGATGTGTAACATATTCTGAAAAATAAAATTTTATACTATATATAGTAAACATATAACTAAAATCAAACAAGCAACGTATGAAAAAATTATTATTATTAAGTTGTCTCTTGTCGCCTCTGATGCTTTTTGGGGCAGACAATCTGTTTTTTACACCAGCCTCCGTAAAAATGGTGAATGTCGGAGACATGTACGTGGATACTCGCTCCGACGCTACGGATGCTACGACGCTCTACATCAAGGGTGACTTTCTGGCTGAAGACTCTTCTACCGGTACGGCATGTAAAATTGTACAGGAAGGTATCACTAAACTGACCGGCAGTTTCTTTCAAGGCTCTTCAGACAGCGTGTTTATTAGAACTGCCACTGAGGGAATAAATGGCGTATTTATTTTTGCTGACGAAAGTGGGCATAGTGCGAGCACTCGCTACATTACTTCAAAAGATGAACAGAGCAATTTTAATGAGCGTTCCGAGAAATTTATTGCTTTCCCCCATGTGGTGATAGGTACAAGCGATTTGGTTGTGCTGGAACCGAGAATGGGTATGGATGCCAGAACGCTTAAAAACACTTCTTCTGCAGGAAATATAGCTACCGCAGCTACCGGAAAACTCAGATTGAAATCAGGATTATACAATTCTAAAATCTACGATGCCTCACTGCGTATAACCGGTTTGTCTCCTTCAGTAAACGGCAACAACGCTGTTACAGCCGGTCTGGTGATTGTTGAGCGCCACGTGGCGCCGCTTCGTCCTGCCAATAACTCCTCCGCCCCAACCGCTACAGCATCATTAGGATTTGCCTCTCCATTTAAAACTTTACGGACGGGATATTTTGCCGGACAGTATGTACGTCAGATGCTTACAGCTGCCAATGATCATGTGGCATACCCTTACGCGAACAGTAAGAGTAGTGGGACTACTATCAGCGGAGCACATTATTTCCGATACCCGGATGAAGTATTAAACGGCGGACAGGCATATCTGATACAGTTGCTTATGGGACAGGATGCTACTTATTGGGATGCTTTTGAAGCCAATGGCGGCGGCAATGGACTTGCCAATGGCGGTCCGGGTTCCTGGCCTAAACGGGATAACTCTGAAGATGGCTATTGGGCAGATACGTATGCTTTTGATGGAGCGCCGTTTTGTATGACGGTAGAATCTGAACAACTTTTTGCTGATGCGGAGATTAAACGTACAATCGCTACCGCTAGTAATGGTAGTGCTACTGTCAACTGGATAATTGGCAACTCTTATTCGGCTGCTATTGATGTACAGAAACTTATTACAAAAATACATAACACCGGCTCTAGTGGTATTAAGTTTTCAAACACGTTTTATTATCTTCCCAATGGAGCAACAACGTATGTGCTTTTTACATCTAACACAAGTGATAATACCGCCGGAAAAGCACAACTTCAATCAGGCTTTCCTTTGGTGATTCCTGCAGGAGGTATTATGATGTTGCGTGTAAACAAAGCGAATAGTGTCGCCGGTGATTTCGCTATCACGCCTGATTTACTTGTGCATGGAAACAGTGCAAAGAATGTATATGACACTCACTCGGGGGCAGGTATAGCACATGCACCGGCACAATACGCTGCACCGGCGGTTTCAAGTTTCATTGATGAAGTGCTGTTCCGTGTTTCTCCGACAGATAATGCATACTGGTATGACCATGCAATTATCGGCATCCGCAGCGGGTCTTCGCGCGAGAAAGACTCTCAGGACACAGATAAGCTTCTGAACGGCAATGATGTTTTCCAGCTCTATTCCGTATCGGACAATAATTCCAAACTCTCGGCTAATGCCGTACCGTCCGAAATGGAGCCTGTTAAACTCTCCTTTAAGCCGGGCGCTAACGGCGGACAGTTTAACATCACAGCATCGCGTATGGAAAGCCTGACAGTAGGTAACGGTTTGTGGATAGAAGACCTGATGACGGGTCAGTTTACCGACCTTTTGGCAACCGGCGGACGTTACACGTTCAATGCGACGCCCAATGATCCTGAAGATCGTTTTCTGGTTCATTTTGTATCGTCGATACCGACCCCCGATCCTCAGAACCCCGATACGGGACTTGAGATGCCTGTAGTATGGCACAAAAACGGCACTGTTTATCTCTCGAATCTATCAGAGGTTGACCTTGGCGCCACATTAAGCATATTCGATGCACAGGGACGCACCATTTATACAGGCGTTGTTTCTGCCGCACCGGCACAGCAGATAGCGCTATCGCTTACCACAGGCATCTATATAGCTCGTCTGGAAGGCGCAAGAAGTGTTACCACCAAATTTACATACTAAAAAAACAGAACGATATGAATCAGATAAGAAAAATTTTGTTGATAACACTCTTCGCTACGTTTACGACAGGCGTATCGGCACAAACAGCCTATGAGAATTTTTATAACCGTCCGTTTTCTTCGGAAACACCTTATGGCAGCTATGGAAAGGTGTCCTCGTATCAGCAGAGTGATGCCGGATGGCAAACAGAAATCAGAAATTTGGGAGACATTGCGGGAAAATACGGACATTACGACGGCATCTTCGGTGAAGTGAATAGCGCATCGTCGTCAAAATCAAAAAAACGTCCATCTTTGTTCAGAGATATAGGGGACGGTACCGGTGATGATGATTTCCCCGGAGAGGATGATGGCGATACCGGCGGCACCAATCCTAACGGAAGTCAAAATACTGGCCCAGTGGGCGAAGGGCTGTTATTACTGTTGCTATTAGCAATTGGCTATGGCATGCTGCTGTGGCGCAAACAATATAAAGTTTAGTTTTCAGATATTTGTTTTCAGAAAAAGAGGATCCTGCACAGAAGCGTTTATCGCTTCTGTGCAGGATTTTTTTACCCAAAAGGGCACGCCTGCGGCATAAGCACGACACACCAACCACTGCCTGCAAAGGCAGGACTTTATCAATCTTGTAAAAAAAAAGCAGCCTCACGAACCTGCACCTGAAAGGTGCGACAAGTGATTAAGAAGTCCTGCCTTTGGCTTCGCCGATTTTCAATTCAGGCAGTCTGGGAAACCGTTTTTTTGCCCGTTAGGGTGTTATGTGAATAACCGTAAGTGCAACTTATGGACATCGCAATACGCTGAACATCAACCCGTATGGGTTGAATTATCATTTAGTTCAACCCTACGGGTTGAGGTTGGTTGTGTTTCGTCGTTATCCGTAAGTTGCGCTTACGGTTATTCACATTTTGTCCTTGCGGACAACTGTTCACTATTCACTAACTAATAACTACACTCTAACCACTAAAAAAATATTATTCACTATTCACTATTCGTTATTCACTATTCACTAAAAAAAGTATTATCTTTGCCCCGTTCTTAAACACATCTAAAATCAATACAAAACGATGCTTACATCTGGGATTCCATATTTACCATTTTTTCAGTTTAGACGGTTTAACCGGCTAAAAGTAAGCTCGTTACAAAAGCCCCCCCCCGCATTCGCCTTAACTCCTTGTATTCAAGGGCTTATCATTTATTAAAGACTTTTCAGTTTACACTTAGTAGCACGACGTTTTTTAGCGTCTTCTTGCCCTATATATATACAATTATTGCGGCGCGTTTCCGGAATTTTCGGAGGTGTTGCCGTTCTGTTTTATTGCCTCCACTACTCATCGTCTCTGACGAGGAGTTAGTTGGTTGGTCGTTTTTAACGACCTGTCTCGTTACAAACATAAAACCAATAAATGCCCTTGTGCCCTTTGTGAAAAAAACTCCCGCTTTGGCGGGACAAGTCTTGTGCTCTTTGCGGTTAAATATTTTTACCGCAAAGACGCAAGGAATACGCAAAGAACGCAAAAAGACGCTATTACAATTGACTTTTTATATTTCAACTATATCTATCAATTAATTTAAAATGTGTTTTTTATGAAAACTAATCAATTTATTTTCGCTGCATTTACAGCAGCATTTCTAAGCGTCGCCAATTATGCTGCGGCGCAGGTAACTATTGGAGGTAGCGACCTGCCAAAAGCAGGGACGATTGTAGATTTGAATCCGCAAAACGGCGTTAAAGGCGGGCTACTGCTCTCGAATGTAGAGCTGACCTCTTTGACTGCTATCCCCGCTACCTTCCCTAACGCGGGCGCTATCTCTACTCCGACTGAGAAACAGGCGCTGGCTGGGATGATTGTCTGGAACGCCAACGATTACCTTATACCTAACGGAGACGGTCTCTATCTTTGGGACGGAAGCAAGTGGAATTATTGGGGCGGTAGCGATGGCGTCGATATCCTTACAAGCGGCGGTCTCCCTACAGGTAGCGGTACGTTTTCCGGTAAGCGTTGCTTTGACATTGCCACCACCGGCAATGACGACATAAACAGTTGCGGCACGACAGCTGTCCGTACCTTCCAGAAGACCGATTTTATTGACCGCACGTCTCAGGACGGCGTTAGTGCGGCTCCCTATTCCGGCGTGCAGGAATACACGTTTACTCCTTTCGGTACGGTAAACAATGTTCGCTTTTATTTCAGCGAAACGGTTGGCGGCGGACATATCGTAGACAGCATTGTTCCGAACACTAATTACAGCGGCTCCATCACCAGCGGCACCAAGTGCAAGGTGAAGGTTTACTACAAAGAATCGCTGCAAAGCACGCTGTTGAACAAAACTCGCGACCAGGCTTTCAAGCTCAAGTTGTATGCCGTTTACAATGATGGCTCAGCCGATAGGGTGCTTGAACTGAACACATCTTTTCAGGATTGTTCATGTTGCGGGGCGTATACAAAAGCAGCCGCCTCAAGCGACATAGTATGGAGGGCATTCATGTGTCACAATCTTGGCGCTAATCAAGCGGCAGACCCGTTTACGCCTGCGGCGGAGATTCACGGGGCGAAATACAAATGGGGGGTTAGCAATGCGGCTGTGACACAGGCGCAAGACCAAGACCCGGCGTACAAATCGTCTGTACCAGACTGGACAAACATTACAAAGCCTCCCACCACATCTGCTGACTGGAACATGACTTCCGCTAATCCCTGCCCTGACGGTTGGCGCGTGCCTACAAAAGAGGAATGGACTGCTGTGATAAATACCTCTAATAACGCTATCACAAAGGTAGGCACAAACTGGTCGAGCGTTAACAACAATTACACTACCGGTATGCAGGTTGGCGACGCATTGTTTTTGCCCGCTGCCGGCGGCCGGGACACCTCTGGCAAGTTGTACTACGCCCCTGGCACCGACAGCTACTACTGGAGCACTGTAGCTAGTGGTACTAGTTCCGGTAACACCCTGCATTTCTACGAGACTAACCAGAAGACGGACTTTGTCCTTACTCGGTCTCACGGCCTCTCTGTGCGTTGCATTTCAAAAAAATAAAAGCGACCGCCAAAACAAAAAGCCCCGTGCGGGGCTTTTTTGTTGCTGTCAGAGTTGTCAGCTTTTGGTTCTGTTTATCTGCAAATGTTATTCCTGTTTCAAGAATGGGTATCCGAAATGAGCAGGCGGTACAAGCGTCTCCTTAATGGCACGGGGCGATACCCATCGCATCAGATTGGCAGCGCTTCCCGCCTTGTCATTCGTTCCTGAGGCACGCGCTCCACCAAACGGCTGCTGCCCGACAACAGCCCCTGTCGGCTTGTCGTTGATGTAGAAATTTCCCGCCGCATAACGCAGGTGTTCATCTGCCAGAAGGGTCGCATAACGGTCATTGGAGAAGATAGAGCCTGTGAGGGCATAAGGCGACGTGGCATCACAGAGACGAAGCGTCTGTTCGTATTCGTTATCATCATAAACATAGACGGTGATGACCGGACCAAATATCTCTTCACACATTGTTTCGTAATCGGGCGTTTTGGCAAGAATCACCGTCGGCGTAACGAAATAGCCTGTTGACTTGTCGCACGTTCCGCCGGCAACGATTTCAGCGTCCGCACTCTTTGCGGCACGGTCGATATACCTTTTAATATTATCAAACGAGGCTTCGTCAATGACGGCGTTCACAAAGTTTGATAAATCGCGCACATCGCCCATCTTTATCTCTGCAAGCATAGCGAGAATATGTGCTTTTGTGTCGTTCCAAAGTGATTTTGGGATATAGGCGCGTGATGCGGCGGAGCATTTTTGCCCTTGAAACTCGAATGCGCCGCGTACAACGGCAGTAGCCAGTTCAAGCGGGGAAGCGCTTTTGTGAGCAAAGATAAAATCCTTTCCGCCCGTTTCGCCCACCAGTTTGGGATAGCTCTTGTACTTGCCGATGTTTTCGCCCACCGTCTTCCAGAAGTTTTGGAAAACAGCCGTCGAGCCGGTGAAGTGAATACCGCCAAGGTCTGGGCTGTTGAGAACAACGTCGCTGATGACAGCGCCCGAACCGGGCAGGAAATTGATAACACCATCGGGAACGCCCGCTTCCTGCAATATCTTCATAGCATAATAACTCGACAGCAACGATGTTGTCGCCGGTTTCCAAACCGTTACATTGCCCATCAACACCGGACTGATGTTCAGATTAACGGCGATAGCGGTAAAATTAAACGGCGTTACGGTGTAGATAAACCCTTCCAAAGGACGGTATTCCACACGGTTGATGCAGTCGGTGGATGAGAGCGGTTGATTCCCGTAAATCTCCCCCGCAAAGAACGGATTGAACCGCATAAAGTCAATAGCTTCACAGGCGGAATCAATCTCTGCCTGCATAACGTTTTTAGCCTGCCCAAGCATACAGGCAGCATTCATCACGTAGCGGTATTTTCCGGCAAACAGCTCTGCCGCCCGCAGGATGATACTGCACCGTTCCACCCATGGCAAATTGCCCCAAGCCTTTTTTGCCTGCATAGCGACATCAATTGCCTGATGCACTTCCCTGTCGGTACACTGATGATAGGTAGCCAAGACGTGCTTGTGGTCGGTGGGCATAACCACGTGACCGGTTTTGCCTGTCCTGATTTCTTTTCCGCCAATGATAAGCGGAATTTCTACTTGCGTGTTTGCCTGACGCTTCAATTCGGCTTCAAGTAAACGGCGCTCCTCTGAGCGGGGCGCGTAGGTGAGAACCGGCTCATTCTTTGGTTCTCTGAATTTGAAAATGGCATTGTTCATACGAAAATCATTTATTTATTATTTTAATAACAAACTATTATAAGAGCGAAGCAATATAATCAATCGTTTCCACACACCACCGTTCGGTGATATTATCTGTGTCAAGCAGCGGATTATATTCCGCCAGCTCTGCGGAACGAATTTTCCCCGATGCAAACATCCCGTGCAGCAGTTGCCGGAAATCGGCGGTAGAAATGCCGTCCGGTACGGCTGTTCCCGTTCCGGGCGCCTCCGACGGGTCGATGCCGTCCACATCAATACTGAAATGGATGTTATTGATGTTGCGCAAAGTCGTTTGACGGAGAATGTCATCTATCACAAACGCCATACCGTTTTTCCGAATTGTCTCGGCGCGGTAGATGGAGAGGTTATGCTCTCGGGCAAATGCCTCTTCGTATGGGTCAAGGTCTCGAATACCGACCCAAAAGATGTTTTCAGGTTTCACCTTGACCTCTGCCAGACTGCTGAGATGGTTGTGGCACGTTCCCATCAGCGCCGCGCACGGCATACCGTGAGTATTGCCGCTCGGCGAGGATTGTTCGGTATTGAAATCGCCGTGCGCATCAAACCAAATCACTCCTGCCTGTTCGCCGAAATAGCGTGCCATGCCCGCTACGTCGCCAAGCCCCATAACGTGGTCGCCGCCGATGACGAGAGGAAAGGTTTCGCCGCAAAGCGCATTATACATCTTGTGCGATAACTGACGGCTGATGTCCTGTATCTCTTTTAAATATTTTATACGCGGATGTTCCGAAAATTTATCTTTCTCACAAACGTCCGGCTCAATAATATTGCCGGCATCAACAACATCTACGTGGCGTTGCAGCAATTCAACAATGCCGCACTTACGAAGCCTGTCGGGAGCTAACTCCGTGCCTCGCTTGTCGCAACCAATATGTATGGGCGCTCCGATTAGGGACAGGGTTCTCATAATGCAGCAAAGGTTTGTTGAATAATAGCGATGGCTTCGCGCATCTCCGGCTCGGTGATGACAAGCGGCGGAGTGAAACGGATAATATAATCGTGCGTAGGCTTGGCGATAAGACCGTTTTCTTTAAGTTTTAAACAAATATCCCACGCCTGAACAGCGCCGTCGGGTTTTGTAACGACAGCATTAAGAAGTCCTTTCCCTCTAACCTGCGTAATCAGGGGATGATTCAGGCGACACATTTCCTCACGAAAGAGATTTCCCATAGCGTACGCATTCTCTGCCAGATGTTCCTCCATCACCACTTGCAGCGCTGCAATGCCGACAGCAGATGCCAACGGATTGCCGCCGAAGGTGGAACCGTGTTCGCCGGGGCGAATGGTCAGCATCACATCATCGTCCGCCAGCACAGCCGACACCGGCGTAACGCCTCCCGAAAGCGCTTTACCAAGAATTAATATATCGGGACGTACATCTTCATAATCGCAGGCTAAAAGTCGCCCCGTGCGTGCGATGCCTGACTGGACTTCGTCGGCGATGAACAGGACATTCTTATCGCGGCAACAGTCGTAACATGCCTTCAGATAACCGTCATCGGGTACACATACGCCCGCTTCGCCCTGAATCGGCTCCACCAGAAAGGCTACCACCGCAGGGTCGGCAAGCGCATCTCGCAACGATTGGACATCGTTATAAGGTATTTTAATGAAGCCGGGCGTATAGGGACCATAATTGGCGTATGAAGATGGGTCGGTACTCATCGAAACAATGGTGATGGTGCGTCCGTGAAAATTATCTGCACAGACGACAATCTTGGCGCTCTCGGCGGCAACGCCTTTGCGCACATAGCCCCAGCGACGCGCCAATTTGAGCGCTGTTTCCACAGCTTCGGCGCCCGAATTCATCGGTAACAGTTTATCGTAGCCGAAGAAACGGCAAGCAAATTCCATGTATTCTCCTAAAATATCGGAATAGAAAGCGCGGGAAACAAGTGTCAGCTTGTCGGCTTGTTCTTTAAGCGCTGCAATGATTTTGGGATGACAATGTCCTTGACCTAATGCTGAATAGCCGGCGAGAAAATCGAAATAGCGTTTGCCTTCAACATCCCAGACGTGCACGCCTTTGCCTTTGGACAGAACAACGGGAAGCGGGTGATAGTTGTGAGCGCCGTAAGTATTCTCACGGGCAATAAATTCACTGGTTTTCATAGTATTTTTATTATTCGACACCGGCAATCGGCAAACAAATGTCCGTATCTCTGGTGTTATAAAATTAAACATCAAAAAAATCGCTTGCAAAGATAGTTTTTTTAGTTTGTAGTTTGTAGAGTGTAGTTATTAATTTTCAGTTGTCAGTCATTATTCACTATTCGTTATTCACTAAAAAAGCCCTGCAAGGGGCTTTTTGTTTTCGCGTATTAAATATAACGCTGTTTGAATCCCTGTCCAGCCCTCCCCGAAAGCAGAATACTAACCAAAAACATACTTTCAGGGGGGGCTGGAGAGAGAATATTAATTACTCATCATATATGATTGATATTTCTATTTGTATAAAGCCGTCCACAGTTGCGGACAGCGTGCTGACAACTTCGGGAAACCGTCCGCAGTTGCGGACGACGTGCTGACAACACCGGAGAGAGCGCTGTTAACTGTTAACAGAAAAATATTTAATAATTGATAAGCCCTTGAATACAAGGAGTTAAGGCAAATGCGGGGGGGGGGGCTTTTGTAACGAGCTTACTTTTAGGCGGTTGAACCGTCTAAACTGAAAAAATGGTAAATTCGTAATCCTGAATGTAAGCATTCCTGATCTTAGTTTGTAGATGTGAATAACGGCGGCAAAGATACGCCTTTTTTTATAAACAATGGATAATGAAAAATATTTTTGCGTGCCTTGCAGCGTACATTCTTCATTATTCACTGACAACTGATAATTTCCGGTTTTTTTTATAGCATCCTCTCCAAAAGGATTAACTTTTTCTGTTCCCTCTCACACAATCCCAAAAACTTGCATTACTTTTGCGCTGCTCAATTTTAATTCTTTAAACGAAGCTATGAACGTTTTAATGATGCCATCCAAACAAAAAACTGCTATGAATAATAACCTGTTCAAAAAATCTTTGCCGCATATTGCGGCTGTCGCCCTGTTTCTGGGGCTGACTGTTGCCTATTTTTCTCCCATCGTTTTCGAGAATAAAGACCTGATGCAAGGCGACATCAAAAGTTCGCGAGGCTGGGGAAACGACCTGAGAGAGTATCACAAACAGACAGGCGATTATGCTTTCTGGTCGAACAGTATGTTCAGCGGGATGCCCGCCAATTATACCTATATGCCGCCGACAACGAATGTATTCCGTATCTTTGGAAAGATATTTACATTCTGTCTTCCAACGAATCATATCGGGATACTGTTTATTTATCTGCTGGGCTTTTATATTTTTATGCTGTCGCTAAGATGCAAGCCGTGGCTGAGCATTGTGGGAGCGGTGGCCTACGCATTTGCCTCTTACAATCTAATCATTATTGATGCCGGCCACGCCAGTAAGGGACTCGTCATGGCAACTATGGCGCCCGTGCTTGGCGGGATTATTCTCTGTTTTAAGAAAAAATATCTCATTGGCGCACTGGTAACGCTGCTCTTTACGGGCATAAATATTCTGTGGGGACATCAGCAGATTTCCTACTACCTGATTCTGATGATTGCCATTCTGGCAATTGTCTATCTGATTTATGCCGTCATACAGCGCACGCTGAAAACCTATCTGACAGCGGTGGCGGTGTTGCTGCCGGTGGCTTTACTCTCTATTGCGCCGTCGCTTGGGTCATTGATTCCTACAATGGACTACGCAAAGGATACTATGCGAGGAGGAGCCGTCTTGCAGGCGGATGCTTCGGGGAAAACCAAATCGGGGCTTGACATTGACTATGCCTACCAATGGAGTTACGACAAAATGGAAAGTATGACCCTGTTAATTCCCAACTTCTACGGAGGCAGTTCGCATTACAACATCGGTCAGGATTCCCGAACATACGACTTCCTCATCCACGAGGACGTTCAGGCGCGACAGGCAGCGCAGTTTACCCGACACGCGCCGATGTACTGGGGTACGCAACCTTTCACCTCAGGACCTGTCTATGCGGGAGCTATTATCTGTCTGCTTTTTGTGCTTGGGCTAATTATCGTGAAAAAGCCCGAACGATGGTGGATATTGGCAGTGGTGATTGTGTCGCTGATTCTGTCGTGGGGGCGAAACTTTATGGCGGTTAATGAATTTCTGTTTCACCATTTACCCCTGTACAACAAGTTCCGCACGCCCTCTACGGCGCTGATAATGGCAAACACAGGCATGGCGACGCTGGCAGTGTTAGCCCTCAAGGAGATTGTGAATGCTTCGGGTGAAGCACGCAAACGGTTACTCAAACCGTTGCTCGTCGCTACGGGTATTACGGGCGGCATCTGTCTGTTTTTCGCCCTGTTTGGAAGCGCTTTATTCAATTTCTCCGCATCCGTCGATGCCAACTTCCCCGAATGGTTACAAACAGCGCTTGTCGCCGACCGTAAACACATGCTCGCTTCCGACGCATGGCGTTCGACAGCCTTTATCGCCTTAGCCGCAGGTATTATATGGTTCTATCTCTCCAAAGTATGGAAAACATCCTACGTGGTGGCAGCGCTTGGCATACTTATTCTTTGCGACTTGTGGACAGTAGATAGGCGGTTTCTCGGAGAAGATAACTTTATTTCCGGGAAAAAAGCAAAGGAGTTTGTAGCTTCCGACATAGACAAACATATTTTACAGGATAAAGACCCTGATTACCGCGTACTGAATCGTCTCACCGAAAACACATTTAACGAGTCGGAAACATCCTATTTCCACAAGTCGGTGGGCGGATACAGTCCCGCCAAACTGCGGCGTTATCAGGATATAATAGATTATTATTTAAGTTCGTCAATCAATATGAACGTGGTCAATATGCTCAATACGCGATACATTATGAACGTGGTCAATATGCTCAATACGCGATACATTATTTATTCGACAGAACAGGGAGCGCGTGTGCATAAGAATGTTCAGGCTATGGGTAATGTGTGGTTTGTGGAGAATATTCACTGGGTGGATACGCCCGACGAAGAGATTAAGGCGCTCGCAGAGATTGATGTGCGAACAACAGCCGTCATTGACGCTCGCTGGCGTCAAAAGATAACGTTGCCGAATACCGTTGCCAATGACGCCGGCGCGGATATTCAACTGACGAATTATGTAAACCCCGGTAATCTTGTTTATGAGAGTAATAGTTCCGAAGCGCGACTGGCTGTGTTTTCAGAGGTCTATTACAAGACGTGGAAAGCCTTTGTCGATGACGTAGAGACACCCGTTATACAGGTCAATTATATTCTCAGAGGCATACAGATACCCGCCGGAAGTCACAAGATTGAGTTTAAATGCGTGGACGAGGTTTACCAGAGTAGTGCGCGGATTTCGCTGGTGGCATCCATCGTGGTTGGCGTCGTGATTGTCGTGCTGCTGGGGATGATTATCTTTGGCTTAATCAAAACGTCCAAAACAAAAGACGGTACATCTCTTTAATCATTTATTATGTCTGCACTTGTCGGAAATCTTATCCTCTTCATTTCAGGATTGGCGCTGACAGTTACGTCGGGCGCTGACGTCCTGCCGGTGTCAACAATCCGGTGGATACAGGTTGAGCAGAATGTGCTGTTGTTTGCGTTGCCGTCGTTGCTGTGTGCGTGGGCTGTCAGTCGTAAACCGTTCGACCTGCTGCGGCTAAACTCTCTTCCGCCGGTCGGGGCGTGGTTATGTATGGGGCTGTTCGTTATGGTGGCGTTGCCGGCTGTTAACCTGCTGAGTATGCTCAATAATATGGTCTCCCTGCCCGATTTTCTCAGTCCGATGGAAGAATGGATGCGAGCCAAAGAGATTGCCTCCGCAGAAATCACCGTTCGACTGCTTGAGATGGACAACCTCGCTACGCTCGGCATTACGCTGGTGGTGATGGCAGCATTGCCTGCTCTGGGAGAAGAGCTGGTATTTCGGGGCTTGTTACAACGTCTGATAGAACAGCGTATCGGACTGCATGCCGGCGTGTGGATTGCGGCAGTGCTGTTCAGCGCTATTCATCTGCAGTTTTTCGGTTTTGTGCCGCGTATGTTGCTTGGAGCGGCATTTGGCTATATGGCGGCTTGGACAGGGTCGTTGTGGTTGCCGATAGCTGCCCATTTTCTGCATAATGCTTTTGCCGTAATAACTGCCTATCTGCAACAGCGCCATATTATCAGCGTCGATGTTGACGCCATTGGCGCTGGCTCCGAATGGTGGCTGGGAGTGGCGTCGGCAGCGATAGCGCTGTGGGCGGTTAGCCTGATTAAACGGTATAAAATCCGTGAGAAAACAGGATGACTTTACGTCGCCTGTATAGTGTGCTTATTTTTACTAATACATATTAGGGAACTTCTAAAAATTGCTTTTTCTGCGTTACGCTCACTCGGTAAAATGCTCATTTACGCTAGTAAACTCCGCTTTTACCTCAATCGCAAGCCTTGAAAAATCTAATTTTTAGAAGCCCCCATAACCTATTTGTTATGTCTAAATTCTGTTGTTTTTTTATTGCTATGTTTTTTATAGCCGTTCCCGTTATGGGAAACAGTGTTCATTATGAGGTTGTGCCCCTTCCTCAGGAGATAACCTATCAGAGGGGTGTAGCCTTTTATCTGTCTGATAAAACCGTTATCCTTTATCCCGAAGACAATACGCTGATGCGGAGAAATGCCCTGTTTCTGGCGGATTATATCCGGGAAACAACGGGGTGGCAACTTGTCGTAGAAGGTACGCAGGTGAACGGTATCAGACCCATTAATGCCATTATCCTGATGCTGAATGACCATATCAGTCAGGAAGAAGGTTATGAAATAATAGTCAAAAGCCGGACTATAACCGTTCAGGGGCGCACTGCCAATGGCGTATTCTACGGTATTCAGACACTGCGCAAGGCCATTCCTCGCACCGTAAATGCCGACGAACTCGCTTTTCCTGCCGTACACATCCGCGATTATCCCCGATTCGCCTATCGCGGGATGATGCTTGACGTGTGTCGCCATTTCTTTCCGGTAGAGTTCGTAAAACGGTTTATTGACATCCTCGCGCTGCACAACGTGAATACCTTTCATTGGCATCTGACCGACGATCAGGGATGGCGCATAGAGATTAAGAAGTATCCCAAACTCACCGAAATCGGCGCGGTACGCAAAGAAACTGTTCTTGGGAAAAATACACAGACGTACGACGGAATACCTTATGGCGGTTATTACACGCAGGAGGAGATAAAAACTGTGATTGCTTATGCACAGGAACGTTATATTACCATTATTCCCGAAATAGAAATACCCGGTCACAGTCTGGCAGCGCTTGCCGCCTATCCGGAACTTGGTTGCGCGGGCGAGGGGTATGAGGTTGCCACGAGATGGGGTATATTCAAGGATGTGCTTTGCATCGGCAATGAGGCAAGCATACCGTTTATAGAAGACGTATTGAGTGAAGTAACAGACCTGTTTCCGTCAAAATATATTCACATCGGCGGAGACGAAGCGCCGCGCGACCATTGGAAGCAATGCCCAAAATGTCAGGCGCTGATACGGGCTAAGGGGTTGCAAGCCGACGAAAAACATACCGCCGAAGACAGGTTGCAAAGCTACTGCACCCAGCACGTAGAGACTTTTCTCAAAGGAAAAGGGCGGCGTATCATCGGATGGGACGAGATTCTGGATGGCGATATTGCCGAAGAGGCAACGGTGATGTCGTGGCGGGGAATGACCGGTGGAATCAATGCCGCCAAGCTTGGACACGATGTCATTATGACGCCCAGAACGCATCTCTATTTCGATTATTACCAGTCCACCGACACAGAAAAAGAGCCGCTTGCCATTGGCGGGTTCTCCGATGTGGAGAATGTCTATTCCTTAGAGCCTGTGCCTGCCGAACTGACCGACGAAGAGAAACAACACATTCTTGGTGTGCAAGCCAACCTCTGGGCGGAATATATTCCCACTGTCGAACATGTAGAATATATGATACTGCCGCGCCTTGCGGCGCTATCGGAGGTGCAATGGCTGAAAGCGGAGAAAAAAAACTTTGACGGATTTCTGACACGTTTGCCCGCGCTGCTATCCATCTATGACCTGAACGGGTATAATTTTCGGAAATAATGCCGGAAAAATGCGTTCCTATGTGTTTGAGCTATGATTGACACGTCTCAGTTCTGCGGAAAGAAAGTTGCATTTCACACGCTGGGATGCAAACTCAACTTTGCAGAGACTTCTGTCATTGGACAAATGCTCTTTGCGGAGGGATTTGTTCGTGCCAAAGCGGGCGAACAGGCAGATATTTGCATTATCAATACCTGCTCCGTTACCAATGTCGCCGACAAAAAGTGTCGACAGGCTATTCACCGGCTTATGGAGCGTCATCCAAATGCTTATATTGTGGTTACGGGCTGTTATGCGCAGCTTAAACCGGATGAAGTGGCTCAAATAACGGGCGTTGACCTTGTGCTCGGGTCGAATGAAAAAATGGCTCTTACGGATTTCCTGACACACCTTGACAGAAATCGCCGGAAACAGATTCACGTTGGCAGAACGGCGAAAATCAACGCTTTTCAGCCGGCATGCTCTGCCGACGACCGCACCCGGCACTTCCTCAAAATTCAGGATGGATGTAACTATTACTGCTCCTACTGCACCATTCCGCTGGCACGGGGGCGCAGCCGCAATGCCTCCATAGAGCAGACGCTGGCTGTGGCGCAGGAATCCATTGACAGGGGGGCTAAGGAAATTGTATTGACGGGAGTAAATATCGGCGCTTTTGAAACGCCGAAAGGGGAGACTTTTCTTGACCTTATTAAGGCGCTGGACAACCTGTCGGGTGAAGTACGTTTCCGCATTTCGTCCATTGAGCCGAACCTGCTCAGGGATGAAATCATTGACTTTGTCAAGGTATCAAACCATTTTGCGCCACACTTTCACATCCCGTTACAGTCGGGCAGTAACACGATACTCAGACTGATGAGACGCCGATACACGCGGGAACTGTTTGCCGAAAAGGTGAAAACGGTCAAACGGCTGATGCCGGATGCCTTTATCGGTGTGGATGTAATGGTGGGGATGCGTGGCGAAACGCCGGACTGTTTCGAGGAGACATACGCTTTTTTGCAGGAACTCGACATAACTCAGATGCATGTTTTCACCTATTCGGAACGCAACAACACCCAAGCGCTGGAGATTGGCTATATTGTGCCTCAGCAGGAGCGGAAACGCCGAAGCGAAGCTTTGCATCGACTTTCTCAGGAGAAGACGGAACGTTTTATGGACACGCAACGGGGCAATAGCGGCATTGCGCTTTGGGAATCGGGACGGCGAGGGGAGAAAATGTTTGGATTCACCGAAAACTATATCCGGGTAGAAGCGCCCTGCGACCTGTCGTTAATCAATACCTTTCAATCGGTCGTGATAACCTGAATGTTGGATAAGCAACAGACCGTTTCTCTCAAAAACCTTTTAATAAAACACAAAAAGCCCCTTGCGAGGCTTTTATGTGTCTGTACTATGCTTACCCACCCTCTTTTGCAGGGGGCTGGCGGAGACTGTTATTCTTTCACAATCTTCCCTGTATAATTGCCGATTTTTATCAGATACACACCTTTTGCCAAATGCGATACATTGATGCTTATCTCGCCGGTTTGTAGGGACGAAATATTTTTCACCCCTACCGTGCGCCCTGACAAATCTGAGATTACAATCCTTGCTTCTCCCGACACACCCGAAATAAACAGTTCATCTCTTACGGGATTCGGATAGAGCGCAAAGGCAGTAGCCTGTGTGCCGTCTATGCCGCTAAAGATTGCCGTGAACGTCGTATCTGTTGTTACGGTAACGATGCGCGGATTGTCCGTATTGCCGTCGCTCCACTGTTTAAACTGATAGCCGACGAGGGGCGTTGCCGCGATGACTGCCGTACTATTGTCGCAGGTGTTTGCCTGTGTGATGCTTGCCGTTCCTTTGCGTACATCTTCGCTTTGTACAGTGAGATTGAGCAGCGGAAGATCTTCTATATAATTGGCAAAACTGCTCCACTCTGCGGCGCTTTGGTACGCCGACGCTCTGCCGCAGGGCACGTGTACAGGAATACCGGTCAGCACATTGTCAAAGGTATAATAATCCGCTACAGGCGGAGTGATTGCTTTTACATATATTGTCTCTAAATCGCTGCAATCGCAAAAAGCCGCCCATCCAATCGTCTTTACAGAATTACCGATTGTTACCGAAGTCAAGCCACTGCAACCGGAAAAAGCCCACTCTTCAATCGAAGTAACCGAATTTCCAATAGTTACTTCTGTTAAACTTTCGCAAACGGCAAAAGCTCCACCTTCAATCGTCTCTACTGAATTAGGAATAGTTAATGTACCGGTTAAACCGATGCAATAAGAAAAAGCCTCCACTCCAATCGTCTTTACAGAATTACCGATTGTTACCGAAATCAACTTGCTGCACTTGTAAAAAGCAATCTCTCCAATCGCAGTAACCGAATTTCCAATAGTTACTTCTGTTAAACTTTCGCAAACGGCAAAAGCCCCCTCTCCAATCGTCTCTACTGAATTACAGATTGTTACAGAAGTCAACTTGCTGCAATTCTCAAAAGCATACCTTCCAATCGTCTTTACAGATTCAGGAATAATATAACTGCCTGCTTTACCACCGGGGTACTGTATCAATGCATCCTGCACTTCGTTAAACAATACGCCGTCAAGGGAACTGTAATGCAGATTGCCTGCAGCAACATCAATACCGATCAAACCGCTGCAACCGTAAAAAGCCCACTCTCCAATCGCCTCTACTAAATTACCAATTGTTACCGAAGTCAAACCGCTGCAACCATCAAAAGCCCACCTTCCAATCGAAGTAACCGAATTGGGAATAGTTAATGTGCCGGTCAAGCCGCTGCAATAGGAAAAAGCATAATTTCCAATCGTCTCTACAGAATTACCGATTGTTATCGAATTCAAACCGCTGCAACCGTAAAAAGCATAATCTCCAATCGTCTCTACAGAATTACCGATTGTTACCGAAGTCAAATCGCTGCACTCGTAAAAAGCCTCCTCTCCAATCGTCTCTACTGAATTACCAATCATTACAGATACCAAGCTCGTGCAATAGTAAAAAGCCTGCACTCCTATTGTCTTAACTGAATTAGGAATCATTACAGACTCCAAGCTTGTGCAACTGTAAAAAGTCCCCTTCCCAATCGTCTCTACTGAATTAGGAATAGTTAATGTACCGGTCAAACCGCTGCAACCACGAAAGGCATAATCTCCAATCGTCTCTACTGAATTAGGAATGGTTACCGAAGTCAAACCGATACAACCACGAAAAGCATAATCTCCAATCGTCTCTACTGATTCGAGAATAGTTATCGAAGTCAAGGTACTGCAAAAGAGAAAAGCCTGCTCTCCTATCGCAGTAACAGCATAAGTATTGCTGTTGTACTTAACCAAACTGGGTATTACTGCCGCCCCTGAATAACTTCTGTTATTAGCAACCTTTACTTCATTTGGCGAAGTAGAAGTAACTTCATAGTTAATACCGTTGTAGGTAAATGATTGCGCGTTTACACTCAAGCTGCAAATGGTGAGCGCTAATACAAAAAGTCTGTAATTTGTTTTCATAAAAATATATTTAGATTAGTGCATTGATATAAGTGGTTGCAAATAAAGATATTTTATCGTCATTTCGAGGGTTACGAGTGTTCTCGAAAGGTTCATAGAACCATCCCGAAACTTCTTGCGGGAGATACCCGCCTGACGGCGTTACATTATTCATTCTTTTTATAGCACCCCCAAAAAGAATAAACCGAAAGGGGCAACTTAATTTCAAGTCGCCCCTTTCCTTTTTTGCTGCTAAGAAAAAAGATTTTCTATTCTGTCGGCGTAAAGATTTTCTACAACCTTACGTTTCACTTTCAGCGTTGGGGTTAGGATATGATTCTGATTCCAGTCATCGGGGATAAGTTCAAAACGTTTTATCTGCTCCCAGTCTCCAAAATTGACATTATATTTTTTTATCTCCTTCTGATAACGAGCTATCACAACCGGATTTTTCACCATCTCTTCATTTGTGGTGTAAGGCATCTTGTGTCTGGCGCACCACGATTTGAGGAAGACAAAATCGGGAGCAACCAGCGCTGCTGCAAATTTCTTGTTCTCACCTACAACCACAATGTTCTCAATAAAGGGCGATTCTGTCAGCTTCGATTCTATCATTTGAGGATTAATATATTTCCCAAACGACGTTTTAAAGATATTCTTCAACCGTCCCGTAATGCGCAGAACACCCTCCGGCGACAATTCTCCGGTATCGCCGGTGTGCAACCATCCCTCTTTGTCAATGACTTCCGCCGTAAGTTCCGGGTCGCGATAGTAACCGAGCATGACATTATGTCCGCGACACTGTATTTCATTATTTTCACCGATACGCAATTCCGTGTCAGGCATTTTATACCCTACCGTACCAAACTGGCGTCCCCCCGGATGGCGGTTCATTACGGCAATAACGGGCGATGTTTCGCTCAAGCCGTAGCCCTCGAATACGGGCATGTGAATGGCGGAAAAGAAAGCTGCCATGTGAGGCAAAATCGCAGAACCGCCCGACACCACAATATCAAAATTGCCTCCAAGCGCCTCCCGCCATTTGCTGTAAACCAGCTTATCGGCAATCCGATACTGGAACTCGTACCACTTCGTACGGTTTTCATTTTTATATCTGATAGCCAAATTAAATGCCCAGTAATAGAGTTGCCGCCTGATGAACGGTTGCTTTTTACCCGCCATATAGAGTTTGTCATAAATCTTCTCCAGCACACGCGGCACGCACGTCATAAACGTTGGCACAATCTCCTTGATATTTTCGGCGATAGTTGCCAGATTTTCGGCATAATAAACCGAAATACCAAGATACTGGTACAGATAAACCAGCATACGCTCGTATGCGTGACAGAGCGGTAGAAAACTCAAGGCTCTCTTGTTCCAAGGCGCGGGAATATCACGCAGACAGACAAAATTTCGGACAATGTTGTTGTGCGAAAGCATCACGCCTTTGGGATTGCCGGTGGTGCCGGAAGTGTAGATGATAGAAGCCAGACTCATTCTGTCAATGCTGTCGGAAACGGTTTTGAGAGCTTCGGGCTGAGGATGGGCTTTGCCAAGTTCTACGAGTTGGTCAAAATAGGGAAGTCCCGAATTTTGATTGACAAAGGTGTAAATAAATTCAATGGAGCTGACCTCAGGCAGAATCGGCTCAATTTTGGTACGCAATTCTTTGCCTTCAATAAAGAGCAGTCTGATTTCTGCATGATTAAGGATGTACTTGTAGTCGGCTTGACTGATAGTTGGATAGAGCGGCACACAAATAGCGCCCATTTGCATAATTGCCATATCCAGCATATTCCATTCGGGACGGTTTGCGCTGATGATGGCAATCTTGTCGCCGGGTTTAATGCCCAGCTTCATAAATCCATAACTGAGATGATTAACTGTTTCGATGTACTGTCCGATGCTAAACGTTTGCCAGACGCCATTACGTTTGCATGCCAGAGCGACATCCTGATTGGGGTAATGCTCCACATAGTGGGGCAACAAATCAAAGATACGTGTTACTTCCATAAGGGTTGTTTTTTTTAGAGTTAGATAAATGGAAATTTTCGACCGACAAAGATACACCTTTTTAGCGATTCACTGTTAACGGAGTAATATGGGTTAATTCTTTTTTTGAGGCGCTATAATATAGTGAATAACGAATAGTGAATAGTGAATAATGCTGTTTCTGTCAGGGACAAATCTCTGTGTAACTCTGTGAAACCTCCCGCTTTGGCGGGACAAGTCCTGTGCTTCTCTGTGAAATTCAGCAGCGAGAGTTGCCAAGTTTTCTTTTTGCACGGAGTTACACAGAGAACACACAGAGAGACACAGAGAAATAAAAGCCCGAAAAAAAATTATTCACTATTAGTTATTCACTAAAAAGTATTACTTTTGCCCCGTTCTTATACACAACTAAAATTAACTCAAGACTATGTTTATATCTGGTATTCCATATTCACCATTTTTGCTGTTTAGACGGTTCAACCGGCTAAAAGTAAGCTCGTTACAAAAGCCCCCCCCCGCATTCGCTTTAACTCCTTGTATTCAAGGGCTTATCATTTATTAAAAACTTTTTGGTTACTGGTTATCAACGCGAAGTTTTTTTGCGTTGTGACGCTATATACATATACAATTATTGCGGCACATTTC